>JAHCKI010000007.1 GCA_026125865.1 Rhodospirillales bacterium | reverse complement strand
ATTGAAACAGCGTTCTTCGAGGACTTCGAAAAGACCCGTGAGGCGGTGATTGCGGCGGGTACGAACAGGAAGCCCTACCCGGTCAATTTGAGTGCGTGGCTGAGTACGGCGACAACGGCAACCGAACCCATCCTGGATGTGGGCCGCATGATCGGCGAGCGAACGACGGGCCTCACGCAGGAGATGTCGCGATCGGCGTTACATACGGTCATCGGCGCCGGAGCCTGGCTGGCGTTCATCGTCGTCGCGGCGTTGATCGGCGTGGCAACAATTGTGTTCAAAGTAGTCAGGCCATTGCAGACGATGACGTCGGAGGTGACCCGGCTGGCGGCGAACGATCTTGAAGTGGAGATTTCCAACAGCGCACGGCGCGACGAGATCGGTTCCATGGCGCGTGCGTTCCAGGTCTTCAAGGACAACGCAATCGCGCGCGAACGGTTGGAGGCGGAGCAAAAGGACGCGGAACAGCGGAGCCAGTTGGAGCGTAAGCAGGCGGTCATGGAGTTGGCGAACCGCGTCGAGCAGGAAACGCGCCGCACCGTCGAATCGGTCGCCGAACGGGCAGAAGCGCTGGCGCAGGTCGCCAAGAACATGATGCGGCTCACGGAAGAAGCCGGTGCGGGCACGCGCGAAGTGGCGGCGGCTGTCGAAGAGACCTTGCAGACAACCCACACGGTCGCCGCAGCCGGCGAAGAGCTCTCCGTATCCGGGCGGGAGATAAGCCGTCAGGTTGGCATCGCCGGTGATATCACCCGCAGCGCCGTTGTTGAAGCCAACAAGGCCAGCGAAACCATCGGCGGCCTGGTCGACGCTTCGGAGCGTGTCGGACGGGTCGTGGTTCTGATCAAGGAAATCGCCGACCAGACGCAGCTCTTGGCTCTGAATGCGACGATCGAGGCGGCACGCGCCGGTGACGCCGGCAAAGGGTTCGCTGTCGTGGCTTCGGAGGTGAAGGGCTTGGCCAATCAGACAGCGAAGGCGACGGAAGAAATCACCAGCCACGTCTCCGGCATGCGGTCGATGACCGAAGACTCGGTGGGAGCCATCGGCGACATTGTCAATGTCGTCAAGCGGATCGAGGAGATCGCGTCCACGGTGTTGAGTTCGGTGACCGAACAGGACGGTGCCACACAGGACATCGCCCGCAACATCGAAGTGGCGACGCACGCGCAGCAGGAGGTCAGCGATCGCGTGGATGTCCTGTCACGCAACACCAGCCGGTCTGAGGATTTGGCCGCCGAAGTGGGCAAGGCGGCTACCGAATTTGCCGTAACCGTCTCCTCCTTGCAGTCAGCCACGACGAAAATCATCCGCACGTCATCGGAGGACACCAATCGCAGGCAGGAACCCAGGCGCAAAAGCGATGGCGTCGCGACCTTGATCGTTGGCGATCGCCAGTTCCCTGGTCGGCTCATCGACATCTCCGCAGGGGGCGCGGCGATGACCGTAGATGCTCCGGTTTCGGTCGGCGATCGCATCCGCTTCGCCTCGGAGACGGATCCCACGCCGATCCAAGCGCGGGTCGTATATCGGGACGAGGCAGCCCACGTGGTCCGGCTCGCTTTCGAGTATTCGGACCAACGGCCGGTATTGGCTTCCGTTGCCTGAAGGCCCTTACAGGACGAACAAGATCAGGCCGAGGATGAAGAGGGCGAGGAACAGGGTCTGGGCGACGATGAGGGCGATGGGGCGGACGCCGACCTGCGCCAGGGCCTGCAGCGAGGTCTTCATGCCGAGCGCGGAGATGGCGATCACCAGGCACCAGCGGGAGGCATCGACCATGACAAGGCGAAGCGGCTCCGGGATCGCGCCGGCGCTGTTGACGGCCACCAACGCCGCGAAGGCCAACAGGAAGCCTTGAAACGGGATCTTTCGCTTCTGCCCCGGTTCTTTCGGGACATGATAGATCACGGCCAGGGTGAACATGACCGGCAGCAGCATGGCGACCCGCAACAGCTTGGTGAACGTGGCGAAATCGCCGGTGCGCTCGGAGATGCTGTAACCGGCGCCGACGACCTGGGCGACGTCGTGGATGGTGCTACCCAGGAAAAAGCCCGCGTTCACCGTGTCCAGTTGAAGGAAACCAACGACCATCGGATAGAAGATCATGGCAACCGTGCTGAGGGTGGTGACCGCGATCACGGTGAAGATGGTGTCCCGTTCCGAGTCCTCGTCCTTGGGCAGGATCGAGGCGATCGCCAACGCCGCCGATGCGCCGCAAATAGCAACGGCGCCGCCGGATAAGACGCCGAATCGGCCGCCAAGTCCCATCGCCCGACCGGCCAATCCACCAACCGCTACCGTCAACACGACCCCGACGATGACAGCGATCAGCGGCCCGATGCCCAAGCTGGCAATCTGTTCGACGGTGATGCGGGCGCCGAGCAGAGCGACACCGAACCGAAGCACGTTGCGCGCCGCGACTTCGATTCCATGGGCGCAACGCCCTTCCTGTGAAAGGAACTGAAAAGCGATACCGAGAAGCAACGCGAACAGCATCACCGGACCGCCGTAGTGCTCGGACAGAAAGGTTGCGGCCATGGCCACCGTGGCGGCGGCGAGAAGCCCCGGAAACGCGCTACGGAAAAGCGCGTTTCCGCGTTGAAAGCGACTGGCGGCAACGGGTGAAGCGTCCTCAACCATCGGTTAAACTCTTTCCAACATTCCTTGAGCACGCGGCCATCTTTGCCACGCTCCGGGGGGAGCGGAAAGGCATTTAATGGTGATGTGACAACAATGACGGTGCGGCGGGGAAACTTTGACCTTCGGCGGGACGGAGTGACCAAGACGCGATGCCAACACCGGTTTGCCTATAGTTTCATTCCTTGGCGCTTGCTATCGTGTTCCCCATGGCGGGCGTCGAGCCGCGATGAAACGACATTCGGTCAATGGGATGCAAGACACGCGCGATCCTGAAGACGCTGTTCGAAAGACATTTTCGACTTTCCCCGAGGTTGCGGCGGCGATCGTATTCGGCTCCCGCGCTCAAGGTGATGCCGAAGAGCGATCCGATCTGGATCTCGCGCTCTCCTGTCCCGGCATTACTCAGAGGCGTTGGCAGGAAATCGTGGACGCGGTCGAGAACGCCGACACCTTGATTCAGATTGATCTGGTGTGGCTGGAACACGCACCGGTAGCGTTTCGGGACGAGATCAGCCGAACCGGCAGGGTGATTTATGAGCGAGCGTAAAAGCAGAACATCGCTCGACCACCTGGAACGCGCTCTCGACCGTTTGCGCGACGCCCTGGCCGTACCGGCCGATGCGCCGTTGGCCATCGACGGCACGATCCAGCGCTATGAATTCACAATAGAATTGACTTGGAAGACCTTAAAACGTGCACTTTCGAACGAAGGTATCGAGACAGCGACGCCGCGCGAAGCCATCGTGCAGGCTTTCAAGGCCCATTGGATCGACGACGAATCGTTGTGGATTTCAATGCTGAAGGATCGCAATGCGGCATCGCATATTTACGATGAGGAGACGGCGCGACAGATCTACAATCGAATCCGAGAATACTATCCCGTTATGCATCGCGCGTGGCGAACCCTCGACGAGCGAACGTCGTGAGGTTGTTCGTCATCATCATCATCAGTCAGCGGCCATTCATCGCCGTCTCGATGGCTTGTGGCGTCGCGGCGGTGAGTTGTTGCGGCGAGGCCGGGTCATTGGAAAGAATGAACCCGTGGGTGGGATAGTCGGTGATCCCCATCCGACCGGTCGGCGGCCACCACACCCGCACCAGGGACCAATCATTGTTGGGCGATACATCTCGAACCGACGCGTCGCGGGCAATGCGATGGGGTGTCCAGTTGGCATGGGTGACCAGGATTTGCCTATCGGACAACACCTGCGTCACCACGGCAAGGTGTCCATACCGAAGGCGTTCTGTGCGGCGGAAGACCATCACTGCGCCGACCTCGGGGTGGCGAGATCGCGCATAGCGGCCCTCCGCTCTGCGCCACCAGTCCGCAGCGTTGCCCCACAACCGAATTCCCGATAGCTCGCGGGCGAAAGGAACACACTGCAACTTGACCGTCCCTTCCACCAACATCCCGTACCCGACGGTCGCACCGTCTCGTGTCGCGGGAGAAGCTGTGTACCCCCCATCCGTCGCCTTCAGTCCCGGATTCGTCGAGGAACAAGCAGCCAACATCAAAATGGCCGCACCAATCGGCATCGCCGCAAGCCAACGCCGCAAAAATCACCTCCCCTGCGCAACAATCGACCAGCCCCTATCGTCGCAATGTCGCAACGAAAATGCCAATATTTTCACTAAGGTGGCGAAAACTTTGGGACTGGTGTGAAATCTCGCGACGCGGTCGTCCGGGGAGAGCCGCTGATTCGTCAGTACCGGGGGCAGCTTCGGGATCAGCTTTGGGCTTGACTGCGGAAATAGCGGGGCCAAGCGTATTCTCGATGTTTCAGGGCAAATGTGGTGCACCTCCGCCACAACAGAGCCAAGTTCCGCGCGGACATCGTCCACCAACCACAGTGAACAGGGGCTTGGTTTTGGGTGGAATAGATATCGAAGAGATAGACCGCGAGATGACAGGGCGCTCGCTTGCGTCTATGCTCCCGTCGACCGGACGCGGCGCCGGAGGCCATGACCAGCCCGCGTCGGCGGATGGGGCATCCCGCTCCCGTCCCGACAATGGAACGCTCGAAGGCAAGGACCAGGCGCAATGACCGACACGAACCAACAGCCGGCCGTCATGCTGTGCGGCCACGGTAGCCGCTCGGTAGCGGCGATCGAGGAATTTCAAACGCTCGCCGGTCATCTGCGGCGCCGCCTTCCAGATCATGACGTAGAGAGCGGCTTCCTGGAGTTTGCCCGCCCCATCATTCGTGACGGCCTCGAGGCCTTGAAGGCGCGGGGCGCCAAGCGCATCGTCTGTCTGCCCGGCATGCTGTTCGCCGCCGGCCATGTCAAGAACGACCTGCCGTGGGAGGTCAACTCCTTCGCCAGCGAGAATCCGGACATCGACGTTCGCTTCGGGCGCGAACTGGCGATCGAACCGAAGCTGCTGCGCGCCGCCGCCGACCGTATCGAGGCGGCCGAAGCCTCATCGCGCCGCAAGGTGGGCCGCGCCAGGACCTTGCTCATGGTCGTTGGGCGCGGAACCAACGACGCCGACGCCAACTCCAACGCTTCCAAGGTGGCGCGCATGTTGTGGGAAGGCATGGGGTTCGGCTGGTGCGAAGTCAGTTATTCCGGGGTCGCCCACCCCCTGGTGCCGGCCGGCATGGAACACGCCATGCGGCTCGGTTACGAACGTATCATCGTCTTCCCCTATTTCCTGTTCACCGGAATCCTGGTGGACCGTATTTATAACGGCGCCGATGAGGCGGCCCAGCGTCATCCGGACATCGAAGTCCTCAAGGCCGAGTATCTCAATGATCACCCGCTGGTGATCGACTCCTTCGTGGATCGTCTCGACGAAGCCCTGAACGGCGCCGGCCTGATGAAGTGCCAGCTCTGCAAATACCGTGAACAGATCCTGGGCTATGAATCGGAGATCGGCTCGCCCCAAGTCGGGCACCATCACCATGTTCGCGGTGTCGGCACCGACGCCGATCACCATCATGATCACGGCCATCACCACGGACACCACAATCACAGTCACCATCAACACAATCACGAGCACCATCACCGTACCCATGACACTTGACTATCTGCGCGATCCGCAAGCGATCTATGATCAATCGTTCGCCATGATCCGCGCCGAGACGGACCTGTCTGTTTTGCCGGGCGCCATGGTCGGGGTGGCCGTTCGCGTGATCCACGCCTGCGGCATGACGGATATCGTCGAAGACTTGGTGTTCAGCGATGATGCGGTTGCCTCGGGATGGGCGGCGTTGGCCGCGGGTGCGCCGATCTTGACCGATGTCAAAATGGTCGCCGCAGGGATCATTCGGTCGAGGTTGCCGGCCGGAAACGATGTAATCTGTATGCTGGATGATGATCGCGTCTGCGAATTGGCGCGCGTCAATCACACGACGCGATCGGCGGCGGCGGTGGACCTGTGGCGGCCCCACCTGCAGGGCGCCGTGGTCACCATCGGCAATGCCCCGACGGCGCTGTTCCGTTTGCTGGAGATCCTTGACGAAGGTGGTCCGCGCCCCGCCATTGTCCTCGGTTTTCCCGTGGGCTTCGTCGGCGCCGCGGAGTCGAAAGACGCGCTGATCGCGCACCCGACGGGGGTTCCGTATATCGCCCTTCGTGGACGCAGGGGCGGCAGCGCCATGGCGTCCGCGGCCGTCAACGCCTTGATGGGAAACGCACCGTGACACCCTGGATCACCATCATCGGGATTGGTGACGACGGCTTGTCCGGCTTGGCGCCGGCGGCGCGCGCGCTCATTCAATCGGCGGAATTTCTGGTCGGGGGCGATCGGCATCAAGCCATGGTTGCGGAGACCGGCGCCGAACGCCTGACCTGGGTCGGCGGTCTTGCGACGGCGATGGACGCCATGGCCGCTTGGCGCGGCCGGCGGGTGGTGGTGCTGGCGACCGGCGATCCCATGTGGTATGGCGCCGGCGCCAACCTGACACGGCGGTTCGATGCGGCCGAGATCACCGTCGTTCCGGCCCCCGGCGCCTTCTCCCTGGCGGCGGCGCGCATGCTCTGGCCCCTCGCCGACGTGGACCTCTTGACCATCCATGGCCGGCCGATCGAGACCCTGGTGTTGGCGTTGGCGCCCAGTGCACGCTGGCTGGTCCTGAGCCGCGACGGAGAGTCACCAGCCGAGGTGGCAAGGCTGTTGACCGCCCATGGCTACGGCCCAAGCGTCATGACCGTTCTTGAACACCTGGGTGCCCCGCGCGAGCGTCGGATCGACGGTATCGCCGAGACCTGGAATCACGGTCGTTGCGCCGACCTGAATACCCTCGCCATCGACTGTCGACCAGGACCAAGGGCGCGCGTTTTGCCAAGGGTGCCGGGATTGCCCGATGACGCGTTCGAAAGCGATGGTCAGTTGACCAAGAGGGAGGTACGAGCGGCGACGATCGCGGCGCTGCGACCGTTGCCGGGACAGGTTCTGTGGGATGTGGGCGCCGGCAGCGGCTCCATCGCCATCGAGTGGCTGCGCGCGCTTCCGCGCTCGCGCTGGGCGGGCCAAGCCGAGGCGCGCGCCGTCGCCATCGAACGCAATGCCGATCGCTGCGCCATGATCTCCCGCAACGCCCTCGCGCTCGGTGTTCCCCAGCTAGCTGTGGTGCAAGGGGACGCGAAGCAGACCATGGCGACGCTGGAGGCGCGGCCGAATACCGTGTTCGTGGGCGGCGGCGTGGGAGAGCCCGAATTGTTGACAGCGTGTTGGGATGCGTTGAAGCGCGGCGGCCGGCTTGTGGCCAACGCCGTCACCATGGAGGGCGAAGCGGCGTTGTTCGCGTTTCGCGGTATGCATGGCGGCGACCTCACGCGTATCGCCATATCGCGCGCGGAACCGGTTGGCGGCCTCACCGGTTTCAAGCCATTGATGCCGGTAACCCAGTACATTGGTGACAAGTCATGAGTGGGACGTTGTACGGAATCGGTATCGGACCGGGTGATCCAGATCTGATAACCGTCAAGGCGCGGAACCTGTTGGCGCGGGTGCCGGTGATCGCCTATCCGGCGCCGGAAGGCGGCGAAAGCCTGGTCCGCGCCATCGCCGCCCCCCATGTGCCGCCCGATCGAACGGAAATCGTTATCGTGACGCCGATGGTGGTGGAACGATTTCCCGCCAAGGAGGTTTACGATCGTTCCGCGGACGAGATTGCCCGTCACCTCCGGGACGGTCGTGACGTTGCCGTACTCTGCGAAGGCGATCCGTTTTTGTATGGATCGTTCATGTACCTGTTCGAACGGTTGTCCGAGAGCTTTCCATCGGAAGTTGTTCCCGGGGTTTCGTCTCTGGCGGCGACGGCGGCTGTTGCTGGCTTGCCTCTGGTGTCTCGCAACGAGGTGTTGACCATTTTGCCCGCGCCGCTCTCCGAAGAGGACTTGACGGCTCGAATCGTGACCACGGATGCGCTCGCCATCATGAAAGTGGGCCGACATCTCGGCAAGGTCCGACGTGTCCTCGACCAACTCGGTCTCGGCGAGCACGCTGTCTACGTGGAGCGGGCGACAATGAACCAGCAACGGGTCATGCCGCTCGCCGATGTGACCGACGAGACCGCGCCCTATTTTTCGATGATTTTGGTGCGAAAACCACCGACCCCTCTCCCTTCAACGCTTTCCCATCGTGTGCCGGACGGCATCGCTCTGGTTGTTCTCTGCACAGGCGGGCTCGCGACCGCTCGGCGCCTGCACGAGATCCTGCCGGGTAGCCGTATTCACGGGCTCGCAACGCGCGTACCCGGTGTTGACGTGCCGTTCACCGACACGATCGCACATCTTCGAGCCTTGTTTGCCGATGGGGTTCCGATTGTTGGTATTTGCGCCGCCGGCATTCTGGTCCGCGCTCTGGCACCGCTGCTGAGCGACAAGCGATCGGAACCGCCGGTGGTCGCCGTGACCGAAGACCTGAGCACCGCCGTTCCCTTACTCGGCGGGCACCGGGGCGCCAACACCATCGCCAAGGTCATCGACGAAGGAACGGGCGCGTTCGCGGCCATCACTACCGCCGGCGATATCCGCTTCGGTCTAGCTCTCGACGAACCGCCGGCAGGCTGGCGGATCGCCAAACCCGAGGCGGCGAAGGGGGTCACCGCCGCCATTTTAGCCGGCGAGCCGGTGGCGCTCAAAGTCGAAGCAGGCAACGCGGATTGGCTCACGGCAGCGGACGTGCTGTTCGTGAATACCGCGTCCAGGACCATTCTCGTCACGGATCGGCTGGTCGCCGATCCCGGCCAAACCCTGGTGCTGCATCCGCCGGTGCTGGCCCTTGGTGTCGGGTGCGAACGCGGCACGACGTCCGAAGAACTCATCGCCTTGGCCGAGGATACGCTGCGGTCATCGGGATTGTCCGAGGCGGCGGTGGCGTGTGTCGTTTCCATCGACGTCAAGGCCGACGAGGGGGCGGTTCATGAGCTGGCCAGTCACCTGGGCGTTGCCGCGCGCTTTTTCACCGCCGCCGAACTGGAAGCGCAGGCGCAGCGGCTGGCCAATCCTTCCGACGTGGTATTCCGTGAGGTCGGCTGTCACGGCGTTGCCGAAGGCGCGGCTTTGGCGTCCGTCGGCGACAAGGGCTCTCTCGTCGTCGAGAAAACGCGATCGGCGCGGGCGACGTGCGCCGTGGCGCGTGCCGCCGCCGATATCGATCCCGCCGAGGTCGGTCGCGGCCGGGGCACATTGACCATCGTCGGTATCGGTCCTGGCGACGCGCAGTGGCGAACGCCCGAGGCGACGCGCGCCCTGTCGCGTGCGACCGATGTGGTGGGGTATGATCTCTACTTGGAACTGATCGCCGACACGGTCGCCGGCAAGACACTTCATGTGGCGCCCTTGGGAGAGGAAGAAGCGCGGGCGCGCACCGCCCTCGATCTCGCGTCGGAGGGCCGTGCGGTGGCGCTGATCAGCTCTGGTGACGCCGGGATCTACGGTCTCGCCAGCCTGGTGTTCGAACTGCTTGAGCGGGAAGACCGCGACGACTGGAACCGGCTGGCCCTGACCGTCGCGCCCGGAATCTCAGCGCTACAGGCGGCGGCGGCGCGGATCGGCGCACCCCTCGGCCACGACTTCTGCACCATCTCCTTGTCCGATCTGCTGACGCCGTGGCCGGATATCGAACGCCGTTTGCGCGCCGCGGCCGACGCCGACTTCGTCGTTGCCCTTTACAACCCGGTCTCCCGCCGCCGCCGCACGCAGCTTGCAGTCGCGCGAGACTGCCTTCTGGCGAAACGGCCGGCAAATACACCGGTGGTCATCGCCCGCAACCTGGGGCGCGCCGGTGAAAAGATTGACGTCATTCGCCTGGATGAGCTTGACGCCGATCGCGCCGACATGCTGACGCTGGTCCTGATCGGCAACAGCCAAACCCGCCTGAGCCTCCGGGGTCAAAATCGTTGGGTGTATACGCCGCGCGGCTACGCCAAGAAAATGAGCCTCGGGGACGATTCATCGTGACGGTGCATTTCATCGGCGCCGGGCCCGGGGCTGCAGACCTGATCACCGTGCGTGGTCTCGCCATCATCCGACGGTGTCCGGTGGTCTTGTACGCCGGCTCGCTGGTACCGCCCGAGGTGGTGGCGGAGGCACCCGACGGAGCCAGAATCCTCGACACGGCGCCGCTCCACCTGGATGAGATCGTCGCCGAGATGGCGCGGGCGCACCAAGCCGGTCAGGACGTGGCGCGGGTTCATTCCGGCGACCCCTCGCTCTATGGCGCCATCGCGGAGCAGATGCGCCGGCTCGACGACCTGGGCATTCCTTACGACGTGACGCCGGGTGTTCCTGCGTTCGCGGCGGCGGCGGCGGCACTCAAGCACGAACTGACACTGCCTGGGATCAGCCAGACGATCGTTCTCACGCGCACCGCCACCCGCTCTTCGGCGATGCCCGAGGACGAAAACCTAGCGGCTTACGCGGCGACCGGCGCGACACTCGCCATTCATCTCTCGGTCACCAACCTGGCGCGGGTTGTCCGTGACCTGGTTCCCCTCTACGGCGCCGATTGCCCTGTGGTCGTCGCCTATCGCGTCAGTTGGCCGGACGAAAAGCTGATCCGCGGAACCCTCGCCGACATCCGGGACGCGGTGAAGGCGGCCGGCATCACCCGCACCGCCTTGATCCTTGTCGGCCGTGTCCTTGACGAAGCCGTTTTCGACGACAGCCGCCTCTACGCCGCCGATCACCACCACGTCTTGCGGCCGAAGGCCTGACAGCCTGAGATTCTTGTCCACATAGTTTGCAAGCTTGGAGAGAAATCCGCCCCGCCCCAATTCGTCTTCGCGAGGCGCGTCAGCGCCGTGGCGATCCACAAACCGGCACTCGGTTCGCAAACCCGCCTTTATTCAAGAGCGCCGCCGATGGATTGCCGCGCCGGCTGCGCCGGCTCGCAAAGACGGTTTGGACCCTTCCGTACAGCCATCATTGTAATTGGCTGTGTAGCCAGTCAATGGCGGCGTCGACGGTGTCGACCTGATCGCCGGGGGGCGGGGGTGGGCGATGGATCATGATGACGGGAATGCCGCACAACCGCGCCGCGGCGAGCTTGGCTTCCGTCGGTCCGCCGCTCTGCTTGCTGATCAGGACGTCAATGCGGTGCCGATCGATTAAGGCCCTTTCGCCATCGACGGTGAAGGGCGGGCGGGCAACGACGACATGGTGGTCGAAAAGCGGCAATCGTTTTCCCGGCGGCTCGAACAGGCGCACCAGAAACCAGGCTTTATGAACACTGGTAAAGGCATCGAGGCTTCCGGGGCCCGTGGTCAGGAACGCGCGGCGGCCGATCTGAGGCAACATCTTCGCCGCCTCATCGAGCGTCCCCGCGTCGACCCAACGGTCATCCGGTTGTGGTTGCCAGGGCGGGCGCACCAGACGGAGCCACGGCACGCCAATGGCCGCGCAGCTTTCCGCGGCGTGACGCGAAATACGCTCGGCGAAGGGATGGGTGGCATCGATCACCACATCGATGGCGGCGGTGCGGAGATAAGCCGTAAGCCCCTCGGTGCCGCCGAAACCGCCGACACGCAACCGCCCCGGCCACTTCCGGCGCACCGGCAAGCGGCCAGCCAGCGACGTTATGACGGTGACGTGTTCGCCGAACAGCGTGATCACGCGCTCGGCCAGTCGCGCCGCTTCCGTCGTGCCGCCCAGGATCAGGAGGCGCCTAGTCATGAAACGGCGCGCGGCCGATCGCGTTTCCGGAACGATCGAACACGATCACCTCGATCGCCGTTCGCCGCTCCACCACCCGTTCGGCCACGTCGCGCGCTTGCCGGGCGATGGCATCGGCCAGGGGAAGGCTTTGTTCGGCGGCGATTTCCAGGACGGCAGTTCCCGAATTGGCCGCGCGAGCGGCGGCGACCGACCGGGAGTCCGCGCCGAGGGAAGCGAGCAAGTCCGCCAAGCGGTTGATGTCGACCCGAGATTTGGAGGAATGGAGGTAGAGATCGCCTTGCGCCAGCTTGGTCAACTTGGCGAAGCCGCCGGCGATGGTGAGCATTGGCACCGGATGCTTGCGCAGGTATTTGAGCATGCCGCCGGCGAAATCGCCCATGTCGATCAACGCGGTTTCCGGCAAGCCGTAAAGGCGCCTGACAGCGTCTTCGGAGGTGCGACCCGTTGCAGCCGCGAGGTGCCTGAGACCGCTCTCCCGGGCCACATCGATGCCCCGATGGATGGAGTGGATCCACGACGCGCAACTGTAGGGGACGACGATGCCGGTATTACCCAAGATCGACAAGCCGCCCACGATGCCAAGCCGGCTGTTCAGCGTTTTCGCCGCCAACGCCGCGCCGCCGGGGATGGAAATGGTGGCGATCACGTCTCCGTCGTCGTCGTAGCGGTCGGCGATGGCCCGGATCGCTTGGGTGATCATCGTCCGCGGACCCGGATTAATGGCCGGTTCGCCGACGGTGATGGGCAGCCCCGGCAGGGTGACCGTGCCGACACCCTCGCCGGCTCGAAAAGCGATACCCGATCCTGTCGCGCCGCGTGTCAAGGTAACCACGACCTCGGCGCCGTGGGTCACGTCGGGATCGTCGCCGGCGTCCTTGATCACACCGGCGACGGCGCAACCATCGCTCAGCTCGGCGCGCGCCAGATCGAAAGCAACGGTGCCGCCACGGGGGAGAGCAACCACGACCGGATCGGGGAAGTGACCGCTCAGCAATGCCTCGTAGGCCGCCGCGGTGGCAGCGGTGGCACAGGCGCCCGTGGTCCAGCCCGAGCGCAACGGGCCCGAAGGTTTGACGTCGCTCATACCCAAACCTTACTGCCGTTCACGCCATGTTGCGTTGCAAAAAATCAAGAGGCGGACTAGGGTCGGCGCATGCAACGGTTGTTTTCTTAGCCGATGGACGAAGACGATCTTTCCGGGACGCCATGGAACCGAATCCTCCCCTGTTTGAGTTGCTAACGACCGGGTTTGGCTATTGCCACGCGGTTGCGATTGATCACAGCGACCTTCTCGGCAGCTTGTTCTTAGCGGGACTGGTGGGCAGCGCCAGCCATTGTGTCGGCATGTGCGGCCCGCTGGTGCTGGGGCAAGTGGTGACGCGCATGGAGGCAAAGTCCGCGGCGGACATGCGAGAATCGGATCGGTATTTCAATGCCGTCCTGCTTCCGTATCACCTCGGGCGCATGACCACATACATAGGGTTGGGCGCGGGTGCGGCGGCGCTCGCCGGCGGTGTGGTCAACGTTACGGGACTGCAATGGTTTTCGGCGGCACTGCTGGCGATCGCGGCTTTGTTCTTTCTTGGTTACGCCCTGCAACGCCTTGGAGCCACCCTGCCATGGTTGACGACCGGCGGCGAGAGCTGGTGGTCGCGTTCCGTCGGACGCTTCGTCAAACCGTTGTTCCAGCGTCCAGTGGGGATCAGGGGTTACGGTCTTGGGCTTGCTCTCGGTTTCCTGCCCTGCGGTTTGCTGTACGGTGCGATCGCTGCGGCGGCGTCCAGCGGCGGTGCGCTTGCAGGGGCGATCGCCATGGCGGCGTTTGCGTTGGGAACCGTGCCCGCCCTTGTTGGTATAGGCTTCGCCGGCCACGTCGCCGGCACTCACTGGCGAACGGCGACAACGCGGTTGACGCCCATCCTGTTGATGCTGAACGCTGCCGTCCTGACATACATGGCGTGGCGGATCGTCGCCTGACGACACCATAAGAAAAACGAGGAGAATTGGGCAATGAGTAGCGGAGTTTCAGCAAAAAAAGGAGAGACAGGCAAGCGCAGTAACATACTTTTATCCATTCTCGCCATTGCTGTTCTTATTGGTGTCGCTTTTGCCAGCGGACAATATTACTTCGGAAGTTTCACTGAAAGTGCCGGGAGTTCCGGCGCAACAACGACGACTGGCGAGGTGGGAGCGACGATCGGTGGGCCGTTCAAGCTGATCGACCAACATGGAAACGTCGTTACCGACGTGGATTTCCGCGGCAAATACATGCTGGTCTTCTTTGGCTACACCTTTTGCCCCGATGTGTGCCCGACCGGTTTGGCGCGCAATTCTGAGGCGCTGGAGTTGCTGGGGGAGAAGGGGGACAACATCGTCCCCATTTTCATTAGCGTCGATCCGGAGCGGGACACCGTCGAACTGCTAAAGAATTTCGCGGATTTCTTTCATCCGAGACTGGTGGCACTGACCGGCGAAAAGGACATGATCACCGAGGTGGCCAAGGCGTATCGCGTTTACTATGCAAAGGTCGTCGAACCGGACAACAAGGACGACGAGATGTACTTGATCGACCATTCAGCGATTACCTATCTGATGGGGCCGGACGGAAAGTACATCCGTCACTTCGGGCACAATCTCTCCGCCGAGCGCATGGCCGAACTATTACGAGAAAGCCTGTAGCCTGCCCACAACCAACTTACCCACAACGAACCTGCGTGAAATGGTTTCCGGCGGATTGATCATCGCCGCGCCTGCCTCGGGCAGCGGCAAGACAGTGGTCACCCTCGGGCTTCTCCGGCACCTGACCAATGCCGGTGTCGCCGTTGCATCGGCCAAGGTCGGGCCGGACTATATCGATCCCGCCTTCCATGCGGCCGCCACCGGCCGGCCGTGCATCAATCTCGACCCATGGGCGATGCGCCCGCGGACATTGGCGGGCGCCGCCGCATCCTTGACCGAATCCTCTGATTTGGTGGTGTGCGAAGGGGTGATGGGCTTGTTCGACGGTGCCACCGCCCATGACGGATCGACCGCCGATCTGGCGGCGCTCGGCGGCTGGCCGGTCATCCTTGTGGTGGATGTTCGTGCCCAGGCGGCATCGGCCGCCGCCGTCGTCCGCGGCTTCGTGAGCCATCGCCGGGACGTGACGGTGGCTGGTGTGGTATTCAACCGGGTCGGCAGCGACCGCCATGGGAAGGTGCTTTGCGAGGCCATGGACCACGCATTGCCGGATGTCCCGGTGCTGGGCTGCATCCCCCGCGCCGAGGGATTGCAGCTACCCGAGCGCCACCTGGGCCTGGTGCAGGCCTTGGAGCATCCGGATCTGGAGTCGTTTCTTGATCGTGCCGCCGACCTGATGGCGAAACACATCGATATGGCAAGGCTGCGGGATGCGGCACGGCCTTGGTCCGAAGGAGGAACCGCCGGGAGCTCTTGGCCGCTACCGCTCCTTGGACAACGGATCGCCGTTGCCGACGACGTCGCCTTCGCCTTCCGTTATACGTTGGTCTTGGAAGGATGGCGTTGCCAGGGCGCAGAAGTCCTCCCGTTCTCTCCGGTGGCCGATGAAGCGCCGGCGGACGATGCCGACGCCGTCTATTTGCCCGGAGGCTACCCGGAGTTGTTCGCCGGGCGCTTGGCGGACAACGCGCGGTTCTTAAACGGCTTGCGTCGCGCCGCCGGCCGTGGTGCCCCCGTATTCGGCGAATGCGGCGGCTACATGGTGCTGGGCGAGGGATTGATCGACGCCGAGGGTCACCGTCATGCGATGGCGGGCCTGCTGCCGTTGGAGACATCGTTCGCCGACCGGCGCCTCCACCTCGGCTATCGGCGGGCGGAACTGCAAGTCAGCGGAACCTTGGGACACGCCGGCGACGTCTTCCGCGGCCACGAATTTCATTACGCGCGGACCCTCCGTGAAGGTCCGGGGGCGGCGCTATTCACCTGTTTCGACGCGGCGGGCCGGGGGCTGGGCACAACCGGTCTCGTCGCCGGTTCGGTGATGGGCTCTTTCGTCCACCTCATAGACCGGGAAAGTTGATAGAAGGTTCCGACTGACATGATCCACTACGGGAGCCGCGCGTGAGTGAGGCCGTTGAACCCGAGTTCTGGAAGCGGAAATCGCCGGAACTAATGACACGCGCCGAATGGGAATCCGTGTGCGATGGCTGCGCCAAATGCTGTCTCGCCAAACTGGAAGAGCCGGTCAGCGGCGACATCGTCTACACCAACGTCGCCTGCCGTCTTCTCGACCTCAACACCTGTCGCTGCCGAGACTATGCCAACCGCAAGCAGCGGGTGCCGTCCTGTCAGATCTTGACGCCGGAGACGGTCGCGGCGTTCGACTGGCTGCCCGCGTCCTGTGCCTATCGCCGAATCGTCGTCGGCGACGGCCTGCCCTGGTGGCACCATCTGGTGTCCGGCGACCCCGATCTCGTTCACCGGGTCGGCGCGTCGGTCCGCGGACGGGCAGTGCCGGAGGCGAAATCGGGGCCGATCGAGCACCACATCGTCACTTGGCCAAATGAGGGGCCAAACGAAGCCCCCAACAGAGACCCATGATCCGAGATTTCGTACCGTTGATTCGCTCGCGCGCGCGTCGGCCGCGGGGCGGTATCGCCATCTCAACGGCGGACTTGGATATGGGCGGCGTCGCCATCTCCATCAACATTCGCCGCAATCCGCGGGCGCGCCGCATGATCCTACGTGTCGCCGCCGCCACCGGCGAGGTCACCGTGACCGTTCCGGCGCGAACGACCGAAGCGGCGGCGCTGGCCTTCGCACGCGACAAGGGTGACTGGATTCGAGCGCGAATCGCCAAGCTTCCGGAGCCGGTTCCCTTCAACGACGGTGCGCGCGTTCCGGTGCTCGGCACCCTCCACCGTATCCGACACGACGCGGGGACGACGCCCGGCGTCGTTGTCGTCGGCGACGAAATCATCGTCGGCGGACCGGAAAACCGCCTCGACGATCGCGTTCACGCCTGGCTCAAACGGCGGGCCCGCGAGGAGATTTCGGCCAAGGTCACCGACAAGGCGGCCCATCTCGGCCGCTCCTTCGGGCGCATCACCCTTCGCGACACCCGCTCCCGCTGGGGATCATGCTCGGCCAACGGTAATCTCTCGTTCAGTTGGCGGTTGATCATGGCGCCGCCACCGGTTCTCGATTACGTGGTCGCCCACGAAGTCGCCCACTTGGCCGTCCGCAACCATGGCTCCGACTTCTGGACGGCCGTCACGACACTGGCGCCCGACACCCGCGAGGCCCGAACCTGGCTCTCGAAACACGGCGCCGGATTGCTGGCCTATGGCCGGTCACCCAACCACCCATCGTAAAGAAAAAGGCCGCCCACATCCTGCGCCAAATCGGCGCTTGGTTTCTGTTCCAACCGCAATACAGCCCCGACCTGAATCCCATCGAAATGGCCATCGCCAAGCTGAAAGCCCTGATCCGCAAAGCCGCCGCGCGAATATTTGACGACCTCTGGCAGGCAGTGGGGCACGTATGCGATCTCTTCTCAGACGAGGAATGCGACAACTTCTTCAAAGCCGCCGGATATTGAATCCAACTAAATGCAACACGCTCTAGATTCTAAGGATATAGAGCGCGACCACGCGATCAGATTGACCCGATCTAACCGCGCCGCGCTCTAGCGCAATTTCGCGCCACAATACCCAGCATACGGCTGCCCTCGGCCGACCTACCGCGCGAGGCGCGGGGGTGCGGCCGTGCGATTAGGTTGATTGAGCCTAATCGCACGGTGCCCTACGAAGCGTTCGCGGAAACTTCGCGAAGGTGACGATCGAAACCGCGGGCGTGAACGGCCGCGAGGACGATTTCGACGATGTCATCCAAGTGACGGAAATTGTCGGTGTTGATGACGAGGTCATACATCGTGGCGTCGTCGGACGGCGTGTGGAAAAGCTCCGAAATGAATTTTTCCCGGCGTTTGTTGACGGCCTGAACCTCCCGTTTGGCGTCCGTGTAGCTGATACCCCTTTCCTCGGCGAGCCGCGAGGCGCACGCCTCGACCGATCCGACGATCCGCACCCGCAGGATATCGCGTCCAGCGAGTACAAGGTGTCCGCCGCGACCGCAGATGACGCCGCCGGTGTGATACAGACCGCGAACGATTGTCGTCAGGTACCTGAGGTATTCGTCGCGCGTCAGGTTTTTGCCGAACACCGCCGAATAGATCCACGAATCGACCGCGTCCAGCTTCTCGGTGAGAGCGTTGATCAAGCTCTTGCTGACGTTCGCCTCGGCGGCGATGCCGTCAAGAATCTCACGATCGTAGCACTCTAATCCCAACCGCTCGGCCACGGCGACGGCAACATCGTTGCCTCGCGAGGCCATGGTTCGAGATATTGTTATGACGGGCCTGCGAAGTCGCCGCGCGCGCTGAGGCGGCTCCTCAAGGGCCCGAATCATTGCGTCGATGACGGCTTGAGCGTCGATTGCCATGTACTATCCTCCCCCGTTCCCCGTCTTTCATAACACCCCAAGACCGCTGGGGGAAGGGTGGAGCGTGGTCTCCGGCGCGCCATATTGAAACTCAGTCCGGTCCCGAGCCGGAACGAGAACCGCAAACCGACCCGATTCGGGGACCTGTACACCGGGTCGAAGGCCCTTGCGGCATTTCCACGCGGCAGCGTTCCCGTCTTTTGCGGCCCCGTCTTTTGCGATTCCGTATTGCGGTATTCCCGTATTGCGGCATTCCCGTTGCGAGGACAAGCAGTGTCGGCTAGGTTGCGGGACACGGCACCAATGGCCGCGATGGTCGGCGCCGAAAATCGGAGGGATGGCCGAGCGGCTTAAGGCGCACGCCTGGAGAGCGTGTTCACGGGGAACCGTGTCGTGGGTTCGAATCCCACTCCCTCCGCCAGTTCCAACGAACGAAACGCTCTCTCCGCCTGTCGGGCAGCCAGAAAAACGCGTTGTTTCAAAGGGGTTTGCGGGTGCGGCTGGTGATCTTGGCCTTGTGCGGCAACGCGATTTCGTTCTCTGTTTGGCCGGTTTCTCTGAAAGCTGGTGACTGCGCCCGAAAAGTCACAAGCTTGAGTTTTGTTTCACATCAATGGCTTGCGGAGCATCGAGCTAGTGACCAATTCGAAGCTGCAAGCGGGTGGCAAAAGCAACTGGAATCAAAACCACTCTCGCCTCAATTCCCCGCGAACCGTTCGGCCAGACCACGCAGCGTCATGTTCTCGGAGATGACGTCGTGGGGGATAAGCGCGTAATGCCATGGTTTGCCTTGATAGCTCGCAGCATGATTGCTCGCGTTCCGACACCATTGAACGGCAGCCGCTTTCTTCGCGAGAACATCGGTGTCTTCCATCTGGTTTCTGGCCTTGGGCTCCAGCATGTAGACGAGATCGGAAGTCTCGGCGACGAAGTCCGGCTGATATTCTAGTTGCTCGACGCCGCTCTTATAAAAGAGCTGGAACTGCCCCTTCGCCGGTTTGAACCACTTGAGGGCTTCGCGTTCCAGGATCACCGAAAGCTTCCGCTCCGCATCCGACTGAAACTTTTGCATAGGGTAAAGGCAGCGCTTGAAGCCGCCGAACAGGTATTTCGCCATATTGCTCTTGTCAGCGGGCGAGTTTCGGTAGTCGAGCGGTTGCTCGCCCGCTGCGGCGGTGTAGGCGCTTGGCCGAAGCTCGGTGAACCCTCGACTGACCTTCACCTCGTAATCGACGGCCTCCTCCCAATAGTGGTGCTGCATCTGCGCGTGCACAAAGCGGCCGATTTCCTTCTGGTGCAACCTCATCACCTTGCTGGTCTCGTCCTCGGAAAGGTAGCTCCGCAGGTGTTCGGTCACCTGTCCGGCAAGCTCGTAAAGCAAATCAGCGTGGCCGTCATAGGCCACATCATCGAAGTCGATCAAACTGCTGACGACATAGTCATCGAGCCGCTGTTCCTGGATTCCGCCCTTGCCCAACCCGAGAATTTCGAGCTGGTTCGTCCGCAGGTACTGGATCCAAAGCTCCTCGGATGGCGCCTGATAGTTCATCGTCGCGAGATCGAGGGTGAAAGGACGGTAGCCCGATCGCACTTCCCCCTTCGGCACCACGAGGATGCGGGGGATGTCGATCGTCTGTTGAACGACGATCTCGGCGGTCTTGGCGACGATGGCGGCGAGGTCGGGTTCCTTGACGATCCCCTTGAGCTCCATCTGCGCCGGCCGGTATTGGCTTGCAACCTCGCATAGCACAGCCGCTCGTACCTCTGGCTTCTGCAGATAGCTCAGGCTTGGCAGGGTATCCGGCTGGGTTTCCAACTTGCGAATTACGTCGTAGGTGATCCGCGCGACCTTCTGTTCTTCCGCGTCGGCAAAGACCGGTGTTGCGCTAACTGGGGTGAGCGGAGTGCTCGATGTCATCTGATCCGGTTGTAGCCCGAGCTTCGTCGCCAGCTGCGGTTCAGAAACCACCGTTACGGTTTTCTGCTGCAGTTCGTCAGGATTTAGCACCACCTGTTGCAGGCGGATGGCCGAACTGGGCTTGTTGGCCTCCTCGACGATCTCCTGGAAGCGGTCGTGAGCGACAATGTTCAACCGGTCGACGGCAGTCACCCCTGTTCGCCTGCCGTAGGGCAGACGAAGGCCGCGCCCGATCGATTGCTCAATGAGCGTGCGGGCGTTGGCGGCGCGCAGCGGCACGATGGTGTAGAGATTGGTGACGTCCCATCCCTCTTTCAGCATGTTGACATGGATGACGATTTCGGTTGGCTCCTCGGTGTGCTCCACCTTAAGCAGCCGCTCGACCATTTCGTCTTCTTGCGCACCGGTCCTGCTAGAATCGACCTGGATAACCTTCGCTGCATAGCGCCCCTCGAAGAAGCGGTCCGACTGGATCAGCTGCATGAGCTGGCTCGCATGCGTCGTGTCGCGGGCGATCACGAGTAGAAACGGCTTGACGATGGGGCTCGACGTTTCGCGCGCGTACGTCTCCAGGTCGACCTTAACGCTCTCGTGCAGGCGCACCCCGTCTTCCAGCTTCAGGCGCTCGATCGCCTCGACCGACATGCCCGCCGGGTTGAAGTTCTTGCGGGTGACAACGGCCGGCTCTTTCACGAAGCCGTCGGCCATGGCGCGGCCGAGTGGATAGTCGAAGATGACGTTCTTGAACGGCGCCGGTCCTCGACTCGTCTCAACGAACGGCGTCGCCGTCAATTCCAGGCCGAGCACCGGCTTCAGCTCGTTGATGGCGCGGATGCCGGCCGATGCACGATAGCGGTGCGACTCGTCCATGATCAGCACGAGGTCGCGAAGGCCGGCGAGATAGTCGAAGTAGCTCTCCCCAATCTCCTCGCGGAAGCTGCGGATGCGGGGGCTGCGGCCTCCGCGCACCTCGGAATTGATCTTGGAAATGTTGAAGATGTTGATCGTCGTCGGAAACAGCTGGCCGCCGCTGGCGATCTGCCGTTCATAAGTTTCGCCCGTCGTGATCACGGGTGGGGCGACCGAGAACTCCGAAATCCCCTTCAGCACGTACTTCGGAGTGTTGGGCGTGAAGTCGGTGATCAATTTGTTGTAGATGGTCAGGTTCGGCGCGAGGACGAAGAAGTTGTTCAGCCCATGCGCCGAGTGCAGATAGCTGACGAAGGCGCCCATCAACCGGGTCTTGCCGACGCCGGTCGCCAACGCAAAGCACAGCGAGGGGAACTCACGCTCGAAGTCCGAGACCTTCGGAAACCCGCTGCGAATGGCGGCCAGCGCACTGTCCAGATCCGCGCCTTTCTTCGGCGGCACGATCTCGGTGATCCGGTCGAGGATTTCTAGAGATTGGCGCTGTGGTGGCCGCAGGCTCAGCCGGCCGGCGATCGCGTTGACATGCCGGATGGTCGCGGTGCTCATTGGCCGCCCCCCGTCCTCGTGCCGAACAGATCCGGCTGGCCCGTCTCCACGCGCGTCGACGGCACAACAGGCTCTGCCCTGGGAGCAGCTTTCGGCAGGTTCTCGACGTTCAGGCTATAGTCGTCGCGCCCCCACTCGCAGCGGGCGCGGATGTGGTTGGGGATCTTCTTGACCGTCAGGTTCGGCCAGTGATCCGGGTTTCCGCGAAAGGCCGAGCACAGCACGAGCAGCGACCGGTCCCGCCCGACCTCGTCGCTCAGCTGCTGAAGCTGCTCATGCGACAGCGTCTGCGTCGTGACGTAGATGAAATCGCGCTCGGTCGAATGCCCCTGTTGCCAATAGACCGTATCGCTCGGCGCATAGGTGAAGCCTTCGAGCTTGCACAGGGCCTCGGCCAGCATGGCGGCGTTGTAGGCTTTGCTGATGACCTCGCGGCCCCACTTGTCGGTTTCGAGCAGCGACGGCGCCAGCCGGTAGTAGCGAAAGCCGCCGCCGCCTTGCCAGTCGACTGCCTCAGTAATACCGCCCGTATCCTCGCCGTCGATGACCTTTTTCAGGCGGGGAATGATGTGGGTGTGGCAGTGCTCACCCAGCTCGACCATGATCCAGCGCCGCCCCATCTTGTGCGCGACCGCGCCGGTCGTCCCGGAGCCCGCGAAGGAATCGAGTACGAGGTCGCCAGGTAAGGTTGCAAGATCGAGAATCCTTTTAAGCAATTTTTCTGGCTTAGGGGTAGCGAATGAATCCTCCGGATTGATCGCCTTTACTTCCTCGCGTGCTTCGTGATTGTTGCCCGCATCAGAATGAAGCCAAATCGTGGGCGCCGGAGGGCCAGAAACTTTAAGCTCCCTTAAGAAGGTTTTTCTCGACGGCGTTGCGTTGCCATTTGACCCGAACCATATCTCGTCGTTTTCATCCATCTGGCGCAACGCTTCCGCGGGAAAACGGGGGGATGTGCCCTTGGGAGGCGACCATACAACCCCGTTCTTGAAGCGGAACGAGAACGCTTGCTCCTTTTCCGTTCCAGTCCGCTTTGCGTATAGAGGGGTGGATTTCCATGGACCTTTCGGATGGTTATCCGGATTTCGATACCGACTATCCATCTCCGCGCTTCGCTCAAGACGATATGGCCGCCACGCCTCTTTGTTGGAGGCATAGATCAGAACGTGATCGTGATTCTCCGATAGCCATTTTGCATCGTTTGCAATGGTGTATTTTTTTTGCCAGATTGCGTTCCCGACGAAATTGAAGCGCCCGAAAATCTCATCACACATAACCTTCAAATAATGCGCCTCATTGTCGTCTATCGTGATCCACAAGGAACCATCGTACGCCATTAGGCGACGGATGAGTTCGAGACGATCACGCATTAGGCCGAGCCAAATCGAGTGCTCCAGACCATCGTCGTAATGTTCGAAGGCGCTGCCCGTGTTGTACGGCGGGTCAATGAAGATGCACTTCACCTTGCCAGCAAATTCTTGCTCTAGGGCCTTCAGCGCGAGCAGGTTGTCGCCGAAGATCAGACGGTTGTCGAAGATGTCGGTGTCGCTAACCCGGTGCGCCGCGTGATACGTCTTCTCGGGATCTTCGAGCAGAATGCGCGGCTCCAGCCGCGGCCGGTTTTCCTTGCCCACCCAAGTCAGTTCAAGTTTCTGTTTTTGGCTCATGTCAGG
>JAHCKI010000069.1 GCA_026125865.1 Rhodospirillales bacterium | reverse complement strand
TGTCGCCATAGACGCCGGTCGTGGACAGATACCCGATCCAGCGGATGTCCTGCATCTTCGCGAGCGAATCGGCGTGAAGATCGAGAACCACGTCACCCGTTTCGTCGGGCGGAATCGACACCAGTACATGCGTGACGTCGGCGAGGAACTTGTCGGCATCGCTTAGGGGACAACCGCGTTCGAAGCGTGTGATTTGAAAGCCTCGCGCCGCCAACGCTTGCTGCCGCGCCGGCTCGCGAACCGTCCCCGTCACGCGCCATCCGTCCCGCAGAAGCCGATTCGCAAGGACCTCGGCGCAATAGCCAAAACCGAAGGAGAACAGGTGCGGCATGCGAATATTTCCGTCGGACGTTCGGTTCCCGGCTTAGCCCGTTTAGAAATCGAGGTCGGCGTACGCTTTCGGCGGCGGCAATCCCGGTAGGCTGTCGGCGAGGATGGCGCGAAAGCTTGGACGGGACTTCACGCGGGCGTACCAGTCCTTGGCTTGCTCGTGGCGGTCCCAGGGCACGTCCCCGACATAGTCCACACAAGAGAGATGGGCGGCGGCGGCGATATCCGCCAAGCTGAAATCGGCGCCGGCGAGCCAGGTACGACGGTCCACCAGGTAGCCGATATAGTCCAGGTGATAGTGAATGTTCTTGAGGCCGGCGCGAATGGCGTTGGAATCGGGCTGCCCGGTGCCGAGCACCCGCTTCATGATCTTTTCGGTCACCAGGTTTTCGGTCACTTCCCAATTGAACCGTTCGTCGAACCAGGCGACCAACCGTCGGACCTCCGCTCCCGCGAGCGGATCGCGCCCTGTCAGGCCGGGCTGGGGCTGGATCGCCTCGATGTACTCGCAGATTGCCGTGCTGTGCGCCAAGATCGCGCCGTCCGGCTCCACGAGCACCGGAACCTCGCCGGCCGGATTCATGGCGAGAAAAGCATCCCGCCGCTCCCACACGGGCTCGACGGCCATCTCGAATTCCAGGCGCTTCTCGGCCAGAACGATACGAACCTTGCGGCAGAAGGGCGACAGCCATAGGTGGTAGAGCGTGCGCATGACGGATTCCATACACCGAAATCATGGCGCTGCAAACGGTTGAGCCGCCACCGAACCGCCGGAGGGGTCTCTGGAGGACGCAGTCGTGTGTGCGCCGCGGCGGCAATCACCGAACCTGCCGGACCCCATGCCCCCCAGGCAGGGGTGGCCCTCGTGCGCATTCAATCGTAAGCTGCCGGCAAAACAACCAAAGCGGGAGGCTTGGTCCCGATGGTCGCGCGAGTGCATACGTTTGCATTCCAAGGCTTCGATGTTCTGGACGTTGACGTACAGGTGCAGATTACCGGTGGCATGCCCGTATTTTCGGTCGTCGGCCTGCCTGACAAGGCTGTCGCCGAAAGCCGCGAACGGGTGCGCTCGGCGCTTGCCGCCATGGGATTGGCGTTGCCGCCGAAGCGGGTCATCGTCAATCTGGCTCCGGCCGACGTGCTCAAGGAGGGAAGCCATTTCGATCTGCCGATCGCCTTGGCCTTGCTGGCGGTGATGGGCGTGTTGCCGAGGGAGGAGATCGCCGGCTATGCCGCGGTCGGCGAACTGGCCCTCGATGGCGCGTTGAGCCCGGTCGCCGGGGTGCTGCCGGCGGCGGTGCAGGCAAGCGCCCGTTCGCTGGGGTTCATCTGCGCCGCCGCGCAGGGCGGCGAGGCGGCGTGGGCGGCCGGGATCGAGATTTTGGCGCCCGCCGGCTTGCTCTCCCTCGTCAACCATTTCAAGGGCACCCAGATCCTGAGTCCGCCGCAACCGAAGATCGTCGACGCCGCTGAACCCTATCCGGACATGGCCGACATCAAGGGGCAGGAAACGGCCAAGCGCGCCTTGGAGATCGCCGCCGCCGGTGGCCACAACCTCCTGATGGTGGGACCGCCGGGCGCCGGCAAGTCCATGCTCGCTCAGCGTTTGCCCGGCTTGCTGCCGCCCCTGGATCCGGCCGAGGCTCTGGAGGTCAGCATGGTTCACAGTCTCGCCGGGCAACTGACGGGCGGTGGCTTGACCCGGCGGCGTCCCTTCCGCGATCCGCATCATTCCGCCTCCATGCCGGCGCTGGTGGGCGGCGGTCACCGGGCACGGCCCGGAGAGGTATCGCTGGCGCACCTGGGCGTCCTCTTTCTGGACGAACTTCCCGAGTTTCAGCGTGGCACGCTCGAAGCGTTGCGCCAGCCCCTAGAAACCGGACGCGCCGTGGTCGCCCGCGCCAATTCCCATGTGGTCTATCCGGCGCGAACGCAGCTCGTCGCCGCTATGAACCCTTGCCGCTGCGGATTCCTGGACGACGCCGAGCGGGCCTGCAGCCGGGCGCCCCGCTGCGCCGCCGACTATCAATCGCGCATCTCCGGTCCGCTGTTCGACCGCATCGACCTGCATGTGGAGGTACCGGCGGTTTCGGCGGCGGACCTGTCGCTGCCGTCGCCGGCCGAACGCTCGGTGGACATCGCCCGCCGCGTCGCCGCCGCCCGCGAGGTGCAGCGCCGGCGCTATGGCGCCGACGGCGCCGCGCCGGCCATCCGCACCAACGCCGAGGCCGACGGCGGCGTCCTGGACGCTGTCGCGACACCGGACGAGCCGGGGCAGGCGTTGCTGGCGCAGGCGGTCGACCGCATGCGCCTCACCGCCCGCGGCTATCACCGCGTTCTACGGGTAGCCCGCACCCTCGCCGATCTGGACGGCCACGGCGGCGTCAGACGCACCCACATCGCCGAGGCTCTCTCCTACCGCCGCGTCGCCCCCGGCCGCGGCACGCTCCCCGCCGGCACGCGCGTAAAGAACGGCAGCTCGGTGTAGAGACGGCGGGGCCAGGAATTCCGGTGGACAGTCAAGCCAGTGAGAAAAATGAACAGTGGGACTGAAACGGGGTCAAAAGAAAATGCCGGGCTCTGGTGGCCCGGCAAGTCTAGCAGGGAGGCTTCACGTCTGGGAGACGTAGGACTCACTAGGAGCGAGCCCTCTATTCGAGCCTTGCGCTCGAAACTGGATAAATCCGCGATGCTGCAATGCAACATCTGAGGTTCATTTATAGGCCGCTTTTCGCAGGAGCAGCATTGATTTTGATGCATTGCACCTATGCATTATTCGCATACATAGTGCAATTGCAAAGCGGCTTGTTCGCCAGAAACGCGAATGTTTTTCTGGGGCCGGGGTGATCTGGTTGAGATTGGCCGCACCGATCTGAAGTCACAAAGCCCTAAATCGCCAATTCCTCGACCTTGCGGAGGATGAAGTCGCGAAAGACGGCGATCCGGTTTGAGTGACGCAATTCCTCCGGATAGACGAAATAGACATCGACGTTTGGCCCGACCAGCTCGGGCAGGACTTCCACCAGATTTGTCGTCTCCTGGTTCAGGTAGTGTGGCAGCGCCCCGATGCCGATGCCGCTTTGCACCGCCCGGAAGATGGCATAGGTGCTGTTGACCTTGAGAAATGGCTTGCGCGTCTCGTTGTCCGGCAATCCCACGCCCAACAGCCAGTTGACGTTGGGAACAGGGATGCGTGCGTCGTCACCGAACACGACGAGCCGGTGTCCGTCAAGATCCTCAGGCTTTCGCGGCATTCCGTGGAGCTGCAAATAGGAGGGCGCCGCGAATACATGGTAGCGCATCGACATCAGCCGTCTCTGGATGAGGTCGCCCTGGGTCGGCGGTATCAAGCGAATGGCCACGTCGGCCTCGCGCATGGACAGATCCAGTTCCTCGTCGGTCAACACCAGGGACAGCTCGATGAGCGGATACTCGTCAAGGAACGCCTTGAGCCGAGGCGCCAGCCAAGCCGACCCGAAGGCGATGGTGGTGGTGATTCTGAGGGGGCCTCGGGGACGCTCGCGGCTTTCGGTGATACGCGCTTCGGCCATGGTGAGCTTGGCGAGAATCTCTCGTACGGCCTTGAAAAGTATCTCGCCCTGTTCCGTCAGCATCAGGCCTCGGGCGTGGCGATGGAACAACGGCACGCTCAGGCTTTCCTCCAGTCCGCTGACCTGGCGGCTGACCGCCGACTGGCTCAGATTGAGCGACTCTCCGGCGCGCGTGAAACTGCCCGCTTCGGCGACGGCATGAAAAACGCGTAGCTTGTCTAGGTCCATGTCGCCCCCCGGTGTCTTGCGAATCCCAATGCTCTGATCGTGTGCAGCCCCGCCCGTGACGCGGCCCGCGCCACGGCGGTGATCATGGGAGATCTCCCGAAGGCGGAAGTGCACGGTATGGCGGTGTCGACCGGCTTCATTCGGCGTCCGTGGGGACTGCCGCGTGGGCCGCCAAGAATTTCTCGGCCTCGAGGGCCGCCATGCATCCGCTGCCGGCCGCCGTTACCGCTTGCCGGAAAATCTTGTCTTGCACGTCACCCGCGGCAAACACGCCCGGGACACTCGTCGCGGTGCTGTCCGGCGCCGTAATGACGTACCCTTCGTTGTCCAAGGTCAGCTGTCCTCGGAACAGCTCGGTATTGGGGGTATGGCCAATGGCGATGAAGGCCCCGCTCACCGGGATATCGGTCAGGGCGCCGGTCTTGACGTTGCGAACGCGGACGGCCTTGACGCCGGGCGGGTCGGTTTCTCCAAGGATTTCGTCAACCACGGAGTCCCACGCCATCTCGATCTTGGGATTGTCGAGCAGTCGATCTTGAAGGATCTTTTCGGCGCGAAGCTGGTCGCGGCGGTGGATCACCGTGACCTTGTTCGCGAAATTGGTCAGGAATATGGCCTCCTCGACCGCCGTATTGCCGCCGCCGACGACGGCGACATTTTCGCCTCGAAAGAAAAACCCGTCGCATGTGGCGCAGGCGGACACGCCGAACCCCTGAAACCGTCGCTCGCTCTCCATGCCCAGCCAGCGGGCCGACGCCCCGGTGCAAACAACAAGCGTTTCGGCGCTGTAGGTGGCGCCGGAATCCCCGGTCAACACGAACGGGCGGACGCCGAGGTCGACACCAACGATGACGTCGTCCACCATGGCGGTGCCAACCCGCGCCGCCTGGCTTTCCATTTGTTCCATCAACCAAGGTCCCTGGACCGCTTCGGCGAAGCCCGGGTAATTCTCGACGTCGGTGGTGATGGTGAGCTGGCCGCCCGGCTGCAATCCGCGAATCAAGACGGGCTCCAAATTGGCGCGGGCGGCATAGACGGCCGCCGTGCAACCCGCCGGGCCGGACCCAAGGATGATGATCTTGCTATGCTTACGTGCAGCCATGCTCACCCTGCTTGCCTACGCGCCCCCCCAAGGCGTCGAGCGCGGGACGACGACATTTGAACCATAGGTACGGGCGCACGGGCAAGCAAGCATTGCGGCCGGGGATGGAACCGGAGAAAGGCTGGGTCGCGACTGAGTTGGAAAGGTGCGGGCATGTGGTCGGTGACGAAACAAGTAGCCGACGCTTGGCAGAACCCGCGTTTTTGCAATATATTTTTCAAGTTTTGGGGAGAGGCGAGAGAAAAGAACGTGCGACGGGTGAAACTCGACAGAATCGATCAATTGATCCTTCGCGACTTGCAGGCGAACGGCCGCATCACCAACGTTGAACTCGCACGTCGGGCGGGGATCTCGGCACCGCCTTGTCTCCGACGGGTACGCGCCTTGGAGGAGGCCGGCTATATTCTCGGCTATCACGGCAAGGTCGACGCCAAGGCGATGGGGTACCATGTGACCGTGTTTGCCCACATCGGTCTCGCCAGCCAGGCGGAAAGGGACCTGGAGGCATTCGAGAAATTGGTCGCGGAATGGCCGGAGGTGCGGGAATGCCACATGCTGGCCGGCGAAATGGATTTCCTGCTGAAGGTGGTCGCCGAGGATTGGGAGGCCTATCAGCGCTTCGTGACGACCAAGCTGACGGTCGCGCCGAGTGTCAGCCACGTGAAATCGGCACTGTCCATTCGCGAGTCCAAGCACGAACCCGGCGTCCCCATCGACATCGATGGCTGGGAGCCGCCGCCGGAGGAATGACGTCGTCGGTTTGGTGATGCTGCTCCGATGACAACGTTCCGGTGCCCCCCTGTCCCTCAAGATCCACAACTAATAGGGGAAATATTCAACGATATAATCAACCATTCGAGAGTCGTTTCGATACGATTTTGCACGTTTTTTTCACGGTTTGTACCACGTAAAACCAGCATAAGCTGTTGAAATTCCTAGTTTTGTGTAAAAATCCACGCGCAAAAAGTGCTCAATTGTATGAAAAAGTATGCAAAAATCGGCATAACGTGCTGATTTAAAACAAAACAACCATGAATATATTTCTTAGGCCGAAAATGCGCGGTTTCAGTTTGGTTGCCCATGGTGCAACGGCGGTGTTTCCGCGGGAGCCGATGCGCCTGCGGGTCGTGAAACAACGCACCCTACTTGGCCATACGCGGCGCCCCGCGCCGCCGCTCTCGGTTTCTCAACAATGGAAAAGAACAATATAAGAACTTACGCACGGACAACCTTGCTGTCAAGCCGCGCGTCGCGCCTCGGCAGGGTTGAGAAAACCGAGTTTCCTTCCCCTGTTCAGGACTCACCAGAAAGCAGGCGGGTTTTGCCAGACCCTCCGCCGACCCTCGCTTATCCTTCCCTATGGCCTCCGGGAACCCGGTATCAAGGCACGCTGCGCTCTTCGGCCTTGATACCGGAACCCCTCCGACCATGGCCGGGAAGCGCGAGGGACGGCTCCGGAAAGCAGGCAAAACAACAAAGCTTCCTCGACGTTCGAAGGGGAATTTGCATCGGCAAGTGCCGGAAATGGAAGCTCCTCAATGGCAAGGTCGAAACTCGGCGGTTTTGAGGCGCCACAAAACGTGGAATCCTCGCCGGGGAAGTTTCCGGAAAGCAAATAAAGGCGCCACCGAAACGCATGCGGCGGATTACGCTAAAGCTAACCCGCCGCGAGCTTGCTTTTCTCAGACAAGCAGGTCCTGAGACACATAGATTGATTGTCCGTCCGGGCCTTGCAGTTGGTATTCGTCAGGCAGGGTGAATTCCAATGTTTGACCCGTAGAAAATGCAACGGTTATCGTTGCATTTGGCGCCTCACCGTTGTTGGTGAATATGTGTTCCTCGGAAACCACATCGCTCCTCCCATCGGTGTCGATGTCGTGCCAGAATGTTGTGGTATCTCCGGCATCGAAACCCGTGAAGGTGAATGCGAGTTCATCCTCATCAGAGTCGTCCAGATCGCCATCGTCGTTCGTCGTCGGTTTGACCCGGTAGAGCACCAAGTCGCCTCCCGGATCGTAGCTCTTATCGTCCAACAAGCGATCCGGGTAGACTTCGTACCAGTGATCCAGAGCGCTGCCATACAGAACGTAGTCGAACTGGTAGGCCGTATCGCCGATGGTGATGCTGAAACTTTCAATTTGCGCCGACGATGACGTGTTCGTCAGGTGCATCCGACTGGTGACCGGGTAGTCAAGCACCCCAGCGATTTCAAGCTCGTAGCCGATGTGCTCAGGCGGGAAGTCGGGTGCCTCGAATACTTCGAAGTTGATCACGCTGATATTCAGGCTTTCGAAATCGTACAGCTCGGCACCGTTGCCGGCAGCGAGATGTTCCAGGTAGCCCGAAGCCTCCTGCCGAGTTTCCGGGCTAAACAGCTGCTCCTCGGAAAGGCCCAGCCGCAAGATATCTTCGTGTCCGCTGCCGCCGTCGTACAGGAGGGGAGGACTACTTGAATCAATGCTGCTGGATGTGGTTACCGTATCGTCGCCGTTGCCGGCATCCACGAGGCTGATGCCGCTCAGGTCTGTTGCCGAGAAGTCCAAGATGCGACCACCGGGAAAGTCACGGATGATGGTATCTCCGGCACCTTGGATTGCATCGACCCCATTGGCATAACCCTTGACGCCGATCGTCACACCACTGTCCTCGGCCAGCGCAATCGACGTACCGGAACCATTGCTGAAGATGTCATAGCCATTGTTGTCCGCGTCATACAGAAACGTAACCGTTCCGGCGCCGGCAAATAGCCGGTCATTTCCTGCGCCACCACGAATCAGGTCCTCCGCGTCTGCATTTCCGGCGAACGGATCGACCGTGGGCGGCGGGACATGAACACCCGAATTTTTTGCATCGCCCATGTAAGCGAAAATCCAGTCGTTGCCACCGCCTGCATCAACAGTGTCGGAACCGTCGGTCCCGACGATCTTCTGACTCGCATTCGTGCCCTTGAAATAAGCCATGCTGATTTCTCCCCCGAAAAATTCGTGTAAACAACAACGACGTCTACCAATGCCTGATCATTGCACTGGTTGTCATATAGGTGCCGAAAAGGAGAATTTGGCCAAGGAGTTGCCCTCAAAATGGCCTGTCCGCTTAGACCACCACCTGCTTCTCCAATATTCCCTATCAGCTGGCACCCTATAACCCAATTGTATCATTTAGGAAGGGGAATGCAACCAGTTCAAGCGGAGATGCAAATTTATTACACTTTGTTGCGCCTTTTTCTCGCCTGATTGCAGGCCCTAACTTGTCCTACAATGGACAAGAACAAAATAGAAACTTAAGGCCGAATGATCATCCTGTTAAGTCACGAGTCGCTCTCCAATGGTGGCCTACAACAAGAGCCTTTTCTTCGATCAAAGCTCACCGAAAGCCGAGAAGGTCTCATGTTTCCATCAATCACTTCGTGGCCAAAGGTCGCATGAGCAAGTTCATGTCAAGACCGGAACCGCCCGTGGCGGTGGACGACAGGCCAGTCTTTACATGACCTTGCTCATGCGCACACACTCGCACGTGAGAATGAGGGGCTTCGCGAAACACAGTCCTCCCCCAACGACACGCTGTTCGGACCATGGTCCGAATTCCACTTGCTACGTCGAAGAAGCAATTCCGCGAGAGCGGGTGTCCCATGACGTGGCGTAGGAAATTGGTGGGTGGAGCTCCGCGGTCGCCATCGAGCGAGAGCGAGAACACTGGATTGCCCTGTCACAGGTTTTCGACGTAGGTCACCATGCGGCGGCGGGTGGCGGGGTCAGGAAGGGGCCCGTAGGCGGCACCCATGTTTTCCAGCATGTGATCGACCCGCGACGTGGCCGGGATGGCGCAGGTGACGGCGGGGTGGGAGACGATGAACTTGAGAAAGAACTGGGCCCAGTTGGTGCAGCCGAACTCGGCCGCCCACGCCGGCAGAGGATGGTGCTGGAATCGGTCGAACAGGGCGCCGCGTTGGAACGGCCGGTTGACGATGACGGCGAGACCCCGCTCGGACGCCAGCGGCAGCAACCGCGCCTCAGCCTCGCGGTCAAGGATGTTGTAAGTGAACTGCACGAAGTCGAACGGCTCCGCCGCCATCACCGCGGTCATCGCGTCATGGCGGCGGCCGTGGGACGTGGTGATACCGATGTAACGCACCCGGCCCTCGGCCTTCCACCGGGACAGCGTCTCCAGGTGCGTCCGCCAGTCCAGCATGTTGTGGATCTGCATCAGGTCGAACCGGGACACGCCCCACAGCGCCTCCGAGGCCTGCATCTGTCGGACGCCGAGCCACTTGGTGAGGGTCCACACCTTGGTCGCGGCAAAAAGCGTTTGTGTATTGTCGATGCGGGTCAGGCAATGACCGATCACCGCCTCCGAACTGCCGTACATGGGCGAGGAGTCGATCATGCCGCCGCCACGATCGAAAAAGGCTTGCAGCACCGCGACCCGGGCGTCGCGCCGACGACGGTCGGAACCGACGTCGAACGTCATCCACGACCCCATGCCGATCACCGGTATCCTCTCCCCGCTCACCGGGATCGGCTTCAACCGAGGTGACGGCGCGGCGGCGGCGGTAGCGGCGGCAGCGGCGGCAGCGGTGGCGGTGGC
>JAHCKI010000068.1 GCA_026125865.1 Rhodospirillales bacterium | reverse complement strand
TGCTCAATTGGATCGCAAAGCGATTCCAATTGACCGCGATCTGCTCTAGCGCATGGCTAGAACACGGCGCGATCAGGTGACTCGACTTGATCGCATTTTGCTCTAGCCACCCCAAACTCGGGCCTGTCAGGGCTCTACCGCTCATGACTTTGGCCAACTTTAACGCCAAGCGTACGCTGTGCGAGAAAACGACGCGGGCGGCAAGTGCGAGGCCGTCCCGCCTGTTCCTTGGTGTCAATCCTCTCGGAAGGCGCGAGAGAAGCTCTCCTTGAGCGGCTGAATGGCATATTCCAAACCGGTTCGCTTACCGGTGATGACCATCACCTGCGCCGGCATTCCCGGATAGAGGTCGCGTTTGGCGAGGTCGCTTTCCTGTTCTTCATCGATGGTAACAAGGGCTTGGTAGAAGGGATGACCCGTCCGCTGGTCCGAAATCGTATCGGCCGAAACATGCGATACCCGCGCCTTCAACGGCAAGGTATGGCGGCTCTTATACGCCAATAATTTTACCAGGGCCGGAAGCCCCACCCGCACGACGTCGATGTCGGTCGTATTGATACGCGCCTCGACGACAAGGGCGTCGTCCTGCGGGACGATGTCGAGCAGCACATCGCCCGGAGCAAGGACGCCACCGGTGGTGTGGTAACGCAGGTTGACCACCTTTCCCGATTGCGGCGCGGTGATTTTCGTTCGCTTCATCACGTCTTCGGCCGCCGTCATCTGTTCCGAGATGTCGATAACCTCCGCCTGTGTCTCATGCAGTTCGCCGACAACCTTGCTGCGAAACGCGTTGCGCTGATCAAGGATTTCCAGTCTGGTTTCGCCGATGCGCTGCTCGGCGCGCGCGATCAAGGCCTCTTGCTCCCCCAGGGTGCCGATGATGTTCGCAGAGGTTCGCTGCAAAGCCAGCAATCGCGGCATCTCGGCGAGGCCCCTTTTGACCAGATTATCAACCGTTCTTTCTTCCTTCCTGATCAGGTCGCGTTGGCGTTCCTGGGCCGCCACCTGGGCGTCAAGCGCTTCGATTTCCTTGTGAAGTTGGCCGATGCGCTGTTCGAGAATGTCGACCTGACCTTCCAAGGTTTCCCGCCTCGCCTCGAAAATGGAAAGCTGGCTGTCCAGGATCGAGATCACCTCCGGATCTTCCGCGCGGTCCAAAAGTTCGTTGGGAAAATCGATCAGATCCACGCCATCCCGTTCCGCGATCAACCGAGCTTCCGCGGCGAGAAGTGCATCGAGACGAGCACGCAGCCGTGCCACGGCGGCTTGCGCCTTGGTTTCGTCCAATCGAACGAGGACTTGCCCGGCGCTGACCTCATCTCCCTCCTTGATGAGTAGTTCATCGATGATACCGCCCTCCAAGTGCTGCACCGATTTGCGATGGCTGGCGACCGTGACCCGCCCCTGCGCGATGGCGGCGCTTTCCAGCGGCGCCCATGCGGCCCAACCGCCAATGCCGACAAAGAACACGAAGACGACCGTGAATGCGGCAACGATGAGGTGTCCCACCGGCGGGCGTGCCGAGGAAGCATCGGGTAGCTGGTTGCTGACTTCGGTTTGTTCGACGCCGGTCCAACGCTGAGGAAGACCTGGACCGGCGGGCGGCCGACGTAACATTCTCAATATCCTCGATACATTCTAATTTCTCGCGTTGACGTCGAAGCCCGGTTGGTCAACGTCCGGGAGCGCTCAGGGACGGTGCCGACGGTTCCGAACTCACCGGTACCGGGCGAATGATCCGCGGCAAGACTTCATCGCGTGGCCCAAACATCTCGACGGCGCCGTCGCGCAGGACGAGGACCTTGTCCGCCATGGCGACGAAGCGGGGCCGATGGGCGACCAATGCAATGGTCGTTCCCTCGCTCCTGGCTTGACTGATGGCCCTGATCAGCGATTCCTCGCCGTCATTGTCCAAGTTGCTGTTGGGCTCGTCGAGGACGATCAGGCGCGGAGACCCGAACAGCGCGCGGGCAAGCGCCACCCTTTGCCGCTGCCCGCCGGATAGCATCTGTCCGCCTTCGCCGACGTGGGTCCGATAGCCATCGGGCAGGCGAAGGATCATCTCATGGGCCCCGGCCTTCTGCGCCGCTTCGACGATGAGGTTTTCGTCGACGTCATTAAGGCGCGCGATGTTCTCGGCGACCGTTCCCTCGAAAAGCTCGATCTCCTGCGGCATGTAACCCACGTGCCGGCCGAAATCCTTACGCTCCCAGGTAAAGACGTCCGCACCGTCGAGCCGCACACTTCCCGAAAACGGTTTCCACGAACCAACCATTAGGCGAGCCAGCGTCGATTTCCCGGCCGCCGACGGCCCGATGATCGCGAGGATTTCCGCCGGGTCCAGACGAAACGAAACGCTGATGATGGCCGGCCTGGTTCCGCCCGGGGGTATGAACGTCACCTCCTCGGCACTCAGGTACCCCTCCGGTTCAGGCAACCGAATCTCTGACACACGGACGGGCGGTTCCGAAAAGAAATAGGACAGCCTCATATAGGACGCGCGCGAGGCCAACAACTGCTTCCAGGTGCCGATGGCCGCCTCGACCGGCTGCAACGCCCGCGAAAGGATAATGGATCCCGCGATCATCGTCCCCGGCGTAATCTCGGAATGAATAACCAAGTAGGCGCCGGCGCCGAGGATCAATGCCTGCACGATCAGGCGCATGGATTTCGATCCGGAGGAGAGAATCCCGCCGCGCTCGCTGCCGATTTGCAATTGCCTCAAAGACTCGTCGTTTCCGGAAAGCCAGCGCTTTAAAACCCCCGGCATCAGGCCCATGGCCTCGATGACGTGGGCATTGCGTATGGCCGCCTCGGTTTGACGCAGGGTCGTCAGGGAATTCTCGTTGGCCACTTTCAAGGGGCGCCGGGTCGCGAATTCGTTGATGAGCGCGACAATGAAGAGAAGAACAGCGGCAATCAGTGCAATATTGCCCAATAGGGGGTGCAAAAGGTAGATGACTGTCAGATAAACAGGAACCCAAGGAACATCGAACAAGAAAAAGATGGTTGGCGAAGAGAGAAACTGACGGATCTGCGATACGTCGCGAAGCGACTGAACGCCGTACACACGCTGAGAGAGCTGTGCTTCGACCGCCCGATCGAGGGCTTCCGGCCCCAATTTCTTCTCCAACCACGTGCCGACCCCGATCATGACATGACCGCGGAGTAAATCGAGCACGCCGTACACGATCAACGCCCCAACGGCGGCAATGGTCAGAAAGACCAATGTTTCCACGCTGCGGCTGGCCAGCACGCGATCAAAGATCTGCAGCATGTAGAGCGGTACCGTCAACATCAGGATGTTGACAAAAAGACTTACGAGGCCCACCGCCACAATACTCCGCCGACAGGCTCTCAGCGCTTCAGATAGCGGGCTGCCCTTACCACCGGGTTTCGACAACTACTATTCCTTTTCGATTTCCGTGTTGTTGCACCCCACCCGCGCGCCAGTCACCTGCTTCGCGCTGGCCACCCCCCCCCGTTTTTTGTCTCATAGAACACAGCGGTTCTTCCCGCGCCCGCTTCAATGGCAGGCTAGACCAATCGATGGACAAATCAAGCAATCTTCAGGCGTAAACGCCCCTGCCACCGTGATCCCGTCTCTCCGGACCGGCACTATCTCTCGTAAATCCATGGCTTTTTTGTGGCGCACACCAAAGACATCACAATTCTTTTTTAGGTTGGAATCTTTTTTAGGTTGGAAGACAGCGAAGAGGCATTGCCGCCCTTACTCACGCGATGGTATGCGCGACGTGCCGGCACAATGGCGGTGTTTTTCTCAGTCGCGCCATCGAGAGCATTCCCGATTCAGGGTGTTTTGCCGCGGATTGACCGGCGTGATTGAAGAAGTTTTATCGCGAATCGCTGTTTTTCTGAAGTTTGCGCCACCGTGAAACGTTTTGGTTGTGCTCCTTGAGGTTGCGCGCGAAGGCGTGGCCGCCGCTGCCATCCGCGACGAAATAAAAGTCGTCGGACTTCGCCGGGTTCATGACGGCTTTTAACGCCTTCCTCCCCGGATTGGCGATCGGCCTGGGCGGAAGACCGTCAATCACATAGGTGTTGTAGGGACTGGGCTTTTGGAGATCGGCGCGCGTCAGCGGTCGCGGCAGCGGGCCGTCTCCGTTGGTGATGCCGTAAGCAACCGTCGGATCGGATTGCAGGCGCATACCCTTGTTCATACGATTATAGAAAACGGCCGCGACCCGTTTTCGTTCGCCCGGCTTGGAAGTTTCCTCCTCGACGATCGACGCCAGGATCACCGCCTCTTCCGGAGTTTTCAGTGGAATGTCAGGGGCCCGTTTCACCCACAACTCCTCCACGGTATTGTCCATTGCCGTTTTCATGCGAGCAAGCAGATCGATGCGGCTGTCACCGTACGAGTAGTGGTAGGTTTCGGGAAGCAGGGTTCCCTCGCGGACACGATGATCGATGCGCCCTTCCAGGCCGTCGGCCTCGTTCAGCAGCTCGATCACCTGATGGGAGGTCAATCCCTCCGGAATGGTAATGCGTCGGACGACGGTTTCGCCGGATCGCAGGAGGGTGACGACGCCCTCGATACTGATGGCCGGGGAAAACGCGAACTCCCCGGCGCGCAACTGGTTCGCCGCCTTCTCGAAACGGACTCCAACCTGAAAAACCAGCGGATTGTCGATGATACCGGCATCGGCCAGCAGCCCCGATATGGCGGCTACGCCCTTTCCCTTGGGGATGATGACCGTTTTTTCCGCAGCCAGCGGACCCGGTTTCGTGTATTCGTTCAGCCCCCACACCAGGACGGCGATGACAAGCCCCCCGCCAACGACAGCCATCGCCAACAGGACCTGGAAGAGGCGGCGCATGGCGCCACCTCAGGTCACGGATTTGAATACTAGCGACGCGTTGGTGCCACCAAAACCGAACGAATTCGACATGACCACTCGAACCGGACGTTCCTTCGCGACATAGGGCACCAAATCCAGGTCACAGCCCTCGTCCGGTTTGTCCAAATTGAGGGTCGGCGGAATGACTCCGGTCTGAAGCGCCTTGATCGCGTAAATCGCTTCTGCGGCGCCGGCGGCACCCAACAGGTGCCCCACGGCGGACTTGGTCGACGACATCGACAGCTTGTAGGCGGCATCGCCGAACAGGCGCTTCACGGCGCCGAGTTCGATTTCGTCACCCAACGGCGTCGATGTTCCGTGCGCGTTGATATAGTCAACGTCTTCCGGAGCGACTTTCGCATGCTTCATCGCCATCCGCATGCAGTTGTAGGCGCCCTTACCCTCTTCGGAAGGTGCGGTTATGTGATAGGCATCCCCGGAGAGGCCATATCCCGCAACTTCTGCGTAAATCGTCGCGCCGCGTTTCTTTGCGTGCTCCAATTCTTCAAGAACGAGGACGCCGGCACCTTCACCCATGACGAAACCATCCCGGTCGACGTCCCACGGCCTCGACGCTCTCTCGGGCTCATCGTTGAAGTTCGTCGACAACGCCTTGGCCGCGGCGAAGCCGGCCAAGCCGAGGCGGCAAAGGGCCGCTTCGGTACCACCGGCAACCATGACGTCGGCGTCGTCGAACATGATCAAACGTGCCGCGTCGCCAATGGCGTGGGCGCCGGTGGCGCAAGCCGTGACGACGGAATGATTGGGCCCCGTAAAGCCGTACTTGATCGACGCATGGCCGCTCGCGAGATTGATCAATGTCGACGGAATGAAGAACGGACTGACGCGGCGAGGACCGGAGGACTCCAGAAGGTTCGCGACGCGCGCGATCTCCTGCAGTCCTCCGACTCCGGAACCGATCATGACACCGGTACGTGCCCGGTCCTCTTCCCCTTCGGGCTGCCAGCCGGCATCGGTGACGGCCATCTCGCATGCCGCCAGGGCAAACACAATGAAGGTGTCCATCCGCCGCTGCTCTTTTGGCGCCACCCAATCGTTGGGGTTGAAATCACCGTTGGCGGTTTCGCCACTGGGCACTTGCGCCGCGATTTTAACCGGCAGATCGGATACATCGAAGCGTTCGATCCGAGACACCCCTGATTGTCCCGCCGTCAAACGCTGCCAATTGACGTCGACGCCGCACCCCAACGGCGAAACAATGCCGAGTCCCGTTACAACTACCCGTCTCATGATCCCTCGTTACGTTCCGCAAACAAGCAGCGCCACCGCCTTCACTTGTGGCCGGATCCGCCAAACTCCAAGAAGGCGGATCTACCCTGCGTTTATGATATAGTCTACAGCGTCCTTAACCGTTGTAATCTTTTCCGCTGCTTCATCGGGGATCTCGATCCCGAATTCCTCTTCAAACGCCATAACCAATTCGACGGTGTCAAGGCTGTCAGCACCCAAATCATCAATAAAGTTCGCGTTCTCGACGACCTTCGCTTCCTCGACACCCAAGTGCTCAACGATAATTTTCTTAACCCGATCGGCAACGTCGCTCATTTCTTCTATCCTCGATACCCTTGTTAGAAGTTTAGATGGTTGAACTTGTTTGAGAATTTACAGCCCAATCGGGATGACAACCGCGTTCCGGGCCAAATGCCTACCTAGCACAGCTCGAACACGATGACTAGACAGCGATTGCCTTCCCCAATTGCTCGCCCGTTTTACCTTCCCGTCCCCTAAAGCACTGGGCTCTAAGGCATTGCCATTCCACCATTAACATGCAGTGTTTGACCTGTCACGTAGGCGGCTTCATTGCTTGCAAGAAAAGCGACGCATGCGGCGACCTCGTCCGACGTACCGGCACGCGCGACCGGTATTCCGGTGAGGATGGCCTTTTTGAAATCGTCGGAAAAGGATTCCGTCATGGCCGTTTCGATGTAGCCCGGCGCGACGCAATTGGCGGTGATGCCCCTGCTCGCGACCTCCTTGGCGATGGATTTGAACATCGCGACCATGCCGGCCTTGGAAGCGGCGTAATTCGCCTGCCCGCCGTTGCCGGTCTCGCCGACGACGGAGCTGATGCCAATGAGGCGGCCCCAGCGTCGTTTCATCATGCCCCGCAAGGCGGCGCGGACCAGCCGAAAGCCGACGGTAAGGTTGATGTCGATCACCCTTTGCCACTCGTCGTCGGACATGCGAAGCATCAGGTTGTCGCGCGTGATGCCGGCGTTGTGAACGAGAATGTCGAGACGCCCGAAGCGCGCCTCCGCCGCCGCCACGAGTTCGCCGGCCGCTTCGGCGCGATCAAGGTCCGCCGCCGCCACGAAAGCATTGGGCCCGAGTTCGGCGGCGAGGGCTTCAAGCGCCTCGCGTCGCGTTCCTGACACAACGATGTTTGCCCCCTGAGAATAGAGGGTGCGCGCGATGGCACCCCCGATACCTCCGGACGCGCCCGTCACCAAGGCGGTTCTGCCGGCGAGATCGAACATCGTCGGTCCGTCGAGATCAGGTTTCGTCAGATATCAAGCCGTCGCGAGGTATGCGTCCACATCGGCGGGTGTCCCCACCGAAATAGCAGAAAGGCTTTTGTCGATACGGCGTACAAGCCCGGAAAGAACCTTGCCTCCGCCGACTTCGACGAACGTGTGGACACCATCCTCGATCATGTGGATGACGCTCTCACGCCAGCGCACCATGGAAGTGATCTGCTCCACCAGGAGATTGCGGATTTCCTCGGCCGTTTCCATGGTGGAGGCCGTGACGTTGGAGATCAGCGGCACGACGGGGTCATGGATCGTCACCGACTTGAGAGCCTCTTCCAAGCGGCTTGCGGCGGGCGCCATCATCTCGCAATGGAAAGGAGCGCTCACCGGCAGCAATATGCTGCGACGAGCGCCCAGCGCCTCGGCAATCCCCAGCGCGCGTCGAATCGCCCGGATCGCGCCGCTCAGAACAACCTGCTTGGGAGCGTTGTCGTTCGCCGCCGAACAAATCTCGCCCTGGGACGCTTCTTCGGCCACCTGGCGTGCTTCGTCCAAGCTGAGCGGTATCGCCGCCATGCCGCCGACGCCGACAGGAACGGCATCCTGCATGGCCTGCCCGCGGATGCGTAAGAGCTTGGCGGCATCGCCGACGGAGATGGCGCCAATCGCGGCCAACGCCGAATACTCGCCCAGCGAATGCCCGGCGACGTAGCGCGACTCTTTGGCGATATCGATACCCTTCTCCGCCTCCAGAACGCGGGCAGCGGCAAGGCTGACGGCCATCAGCGCCGGCTGCGCATTGGCCGTAAGCGTCAGCTCCGGCTCGGGGCCTTCGAACATCAGTCGAGTAAGGTCTTCGTTCAAGGCATCGTTGACCTCGGCGAAAACGTCTCTGGCCACCGAAAAATTCTCGGCCAGTTCGCGCCCCATGCCGACGGCCTGGGATCCTTGACCCGGAAATACAAAAACTCGATCCATCATCTTCCCCCGATTTTAGGAGAGCTACGCCAAAAAATAAGTGAGAGGCACGCGCCGATCAATTAGTGCCTAAGCTTATCCTGTCAAGCTTTTGCCCGCGATCGCATCTTGCGCCCGTGACATTCCCATTCCCCGCCTGCGACAGGATGTCTTTGTTTTACTGAGGTTTTTCAGTATGGCGCGGCGGTTGAACACATTTTGTTACAGATTGTAAACACCAGGATAGAACAACGCCTCGGTTGCAAAACCACCGAATCAAACAATCTGTTTTCCATAACCTCAATGCCACAAAAATCCAAGTTGGTTTCACGCTACCCACCCCGGCGCTTGGACGGTTGATGATAGGGATCTCGAAATATGGCTCTTATGTACGTTGCACCGGCTACGAACTTGTGGCAATAATACGCTTCCAACTTTAGAATTGCGTAGTGTGGTGCGATTAATTCAACATTTACCCAGTTAAGAGTGCTGACACATTGACGACCGCCGCCGCGCTTGCTGCCAAACTGCTTGATGATGCGGCGACCTTCTTTCGTACCATCGCCGATCAGAATCCCAGCATCCGTGATCAGATGCTTGAAAATGCCGACGTTTTTCGCCAGGTCAGTGCGTTGGTTGGCGACGATCCACTCCGGCAGTTTGGGGACGAAAACGGCGAAACAACGAATGCGATTGCTGCGGCTTCCGCCGAGCAATCAAAGAGAGACATGGCGACCGCAGCCGCCGCGAAAACTGTGTTCCGGCGTCGCCCTGGCTGGGTGACCAGCCTGTATGAGGGCGAGGGGCCAGACGCGGGTGATCGGATGTTACTGGGGGCGCATTTAGACAAGAACCCCTGGAAGCGTTGCACATCCGAGACAGCCGCCGAATGGTGCGACCGCATAGCCCAGCTAGCTTTGGGCGATACCCCCAAACTAGGACCCGAAGACCTGTCGCAGTTGGCAACGTGCACGCTGTGGACGCTGGAGCCACCTTTCTTCGATGGCGGAACGTTGGTACACGCGGTCCACGATTCCCCACCAATGGACGCCTTCTTCCTCTCCTATTCGGCGCGGCATGCAGAAAACGAACGGCGCCTATGCCTACTGACCGACGATATCGGTGAGGTGCATCGCGCTAATGCCGAGGCGCCGCTCTTAATGGATGGAGCCGAAGTCGATTATTTTCTTTACTTCATGCATCTGGTGCGCGCCGAGGAGGGGATCTTCCGCGTGCTGATCGGCCCTGTGCTGACCCATGTTCGTGCGATGCTAGGGGAGATTGGGCAAGGAAAACTCGCGCAGCGGCTCACCCCTCCCCGTCTGCTAGCTCTGACGCGGGCGGGCGGCTGCCTGTACGAAGCCGACATTGTCTATGGCGATGCACTCTTCCACACTAAGATCGAGGTCCGTCCCAATGGCCAGCTCGATATGCGTGAGGACGCCCCGATTCTTGTTGGCATTGAGGCGCTGAACAAGCCACCACAAGCCGACA
>JAHCKI010000067.1 GCA_026125865.1 Rhodospirillales bacterium | reverse complement strand
GCCTCGCCATCGATGACCACCTTGTCGCCGACCGTGCAGACGGTCTCGAACTCGACGAACTTCTTCTGCGGTATGAGCTTCTTGACCGTCACCTTGGCATTCAACGTATCACCGACCTTCACCGGCGCCTTGAACTTGAGAGTCTGACTGACGTAGATGCATCCGGGACCCGGCATCTTGGTGCCGAACACGGCGGAAATCAGTCCGGCGCCGAACATGCCATGGGCGATACGGGCCTTGAACATGGTGTCCTTGGCGAAATCGTCATTGAGGTGTACCGGATTGGTATCCCCCGAGACACCGGCAAAGGTCTCGATGATGGCGTCGGTTACCGTCTTGCCGAAGGTCGCCGACATGCCCTCTTGCAGATCCTCGAAATAGTAGCCTTGCAGATCTTCTTTCAAACTCATGAACGTCCCCTATCCTCGCGAGTGAATCGGCGCCCGATGCTGCAGCGCACAAACCGGCATCGATCCTAACGCCGCGACGATGGAGGAGCAAGCATGGCGACGCGAGGGTTGATCGGCGCGGTGGTGTCAGGGATGTACCGGGCGGCGGCTGACCAACCGCGGGGAGGCGCGCATGGTTCTGACGCGTTTGGATGTTGCCTTGCTTTTATCGGCGTTGGTTTTCTTTCGGAATCGAGCGCCGTTGCCATCGCCGGGCGCGGCTTCGGGGCTGGCGAACAACGCCGATCGTTGCGGACGCGCCCGCTCGCGCATCTCGATCAGGCGCAACGTGCGCGTCACCATAGGGTGTCGATCGGGCGGGGTTTCGCAGGAAAGAATATGGGCGCGGGCGATGGCGTTGATGCGCTTGACGACGACCGGAAAGCGGTGACGAGGCTCGCACCAGCGGGCATAGGCTGCCACCGTCCACGGATGCGCGGGCAACGGCGTCAACCGCCGCAGCTTGCACCAGGCGACGAAATCGACCCAATTCTTCTCCCGCAGAAGCATGCGCATCAAAACCGCCCGTGCATACAAACCCGGAAAAGTAGTCTATCTATTTTTTTCAATCAACAAATACGTGCAGTCCCGCCATCCCAACCAATAGAACCGCCCGGCGAGAAACACCAGCGAAACGACGCTCGCAATGAGTATGCCCTCATAGAGGCCCAGGACACCGCGACCGCCGGGAAACGCCAACAGCCAAGCCAGCGGCATCATGATGACGATGTAGCTTACCGCATGCAGTCCGGTCGCCACCCAGGTTTCGCCGCGACCGCGCAGGGCGTTGGCCATCACCCCCTGGCCGCCGTCGGCGACCAGCACCCAGGCGCACAACGCCACTACCGGTATGGTGACGGCGCTCAAGGCCGGATCGATGGTGTAGGCGGAGACGATCGCATCCGGAAAAACGGCGATGAGGACGCCCATCGCCGTCATGGCCACCGTGCAGACACCAAGACCGGTCCACCCGGCCCACGACGTTTCCCGAGCGTCGCCGCGACCATGGGCAATGCCGACGCGAACCGCGGTCGCCGAACCGATGCCGATGGCGACCATGTACATCATCGCCAGCATGTTGATGGCGATGGTATAGGCCGCCAGGGGATAGGGACCAAGCCACCCGGCGAATACGTTCATGGCGGCGAATGCCGTGGCCTCGATGCCGATGCTCGCGCCGGTAGCTAAGCCGAGCCTGCGTTGCTGCGCCCAACTCCGCCAGCCGCCGAGGGGCTTGAGGCGAACGCCGAACCGCGCGTGATCGGCCATCAACCAGACATAGGCGGCGAAACCGATCCCCAATGCCCACCGCACGAGGGTCGTCGCCCATGCCGATCCCATGGCTCCCAAGGGCGGAACGCCCCAATGTCCGTAGACGAGAATCCAGTTGAGCGCCGCGTTGAGAATGTTGGCGGCCAGCATGGCGATCATGCCGGGGACCGGCCTGCGAATGCCTTCCAGGAAGAACGTCGAGGTCACGAACAGAAGCTGCGGCGCGATCCCGAGGCCCAAGACCGTGACGATCGGACCCGCGGCCTTCGACAAATCCGGGTTCTGACCAAGAAGCCGCATCAGCATCTCGCCGAACAGACAGATGACCGCGGCAACGGCGCCGAGACAAAGGGCGTAGGGCAGCGACCGTCGCCACACCGCGCCGCAGTCCTGGTATCGGCCGCCGCCGAACGCCGATGCCGTCAGGACCAACGTTCCCATTACCAACCCCAACATGGTGAGGAGCAGCGGAATGACGGGCGCCAGCCCGATGCCGAGATACGCCAACTCCCGCGCCGAATAGCGCCCCACCATGACCGTATCGACGAGCGCCATGACCATGACGCCGGATCGCGCCGCGACCACCGGCGTCGCCAGGCGCGCGAGGTCGAAGACATGGGTTTTCAAGCGCGAGAAGAACATGAGCGAAGGGCCGAATGTGGATGGGGTTCAGTGCAGCGGAACGTCGTTTTCCACGAAACCGCGGGCAAAAGAAAGGTTCACCGCACGGCGGCGACAGACGCGATCGTGTTGTCGTGCTCGGCAACTTTCGTCGTCCTTGCCAAATTGTGAATTCCGACCGATGTATGGGTATCACGACGGGTGGAATCGAGGCTTTTGTTGTCGGCCATGGGTGATTGTTCGTATGCCATCCTGGATCAACGCGGTGTTCTCGCCGTCGAGGGCGGTGACGCGTGCTCATTCCTGCAAGGCTTGGTGTCCAACGACGTTCGGCGCGTGAGCCCTGATCAAGCAGTGTATGCCGCTTTCCTCACGCCCCAAGGCAAATACCTGCATGATTTCTTCATGGTCGAGCACGAAGGGGCGATCCTGATCGACTGCGAGGCGGCGCGCTTAGCCGATCTCAAACGGCGGCTCGGAATCTATAAGCTGCGCTCCGACGTAACACTCACCGACCGCAGCGGCGATTACGTGATCGCCGCCGTGTTCGGCGCCAAGGCCACGGCGATTCTGGGGCTCCCCCACTCGCCCGGCGCCGCCATTCGATTCGGCGGCGGCGTCGCCTTCGTCGATCCGCGGCTCGCGGACGCCGGTGCCCGCGTGATCCTCCCCGCCGTCGACGCGTCTCGGGCCCTGTCGAGGTTGGGTGCTTCAGTGGCCGAGATCGATGCCTATGACCGGCACCGTATCGGCCTTGGACTGCCCGACGGAAGCCGTGATCTGGTGGTGGAAAAATCCATCCTCTTGGAGAACGGCTTTGACGAACTCCATGGCATCGATTGGGACAAGGGCTGTTACATGGGTCAGGAACTGACGGCCCGCACCAAATACCGCGGTCTAGTCAAGAAGCGGCTTGTGCCCGTCGCCGTGGACGGCGCGCTTCCGCAACCCGGTACACCGGTGATGGCCGACGGCACGGACGTGGGTGAGATTCGCTCGGGTGCCGATGGCCTGGCGCTTGCGCTGCTAAGGCTCGATTGCCTCGAACGCGCCGCCGACGCCGCCCCGCTGATCGCGGAGGATGCGCGACTAACACCCAAAAAACCCGGCTGGGCGGCCTTTTAAGACACCTGCGGCTTGATGTCGGCGCGTGGACTTAACCGGCCGAAGCCGATGATGCCTGCAGAGCGACAATGCGCTTCTTGAGCCGGCGCAGCCGTGGGGACAGATCCGCATCACGGGTGTCGAGAAGAAAGGCATCGAAACCACCCTTGTGATCGATGGTCTTGATCGCCCGCGTACTCAGCTTCAAACGCACCATTTCACCCAACGTTTCGCTGGGAACCGACGTTTCCTGGAGGTTGGGTAGAAATCTCCGGCGGGTCTTGTTGTGGGCATGGCTGACATTGTTACCGGTCAGCACACCCTTGCCGGTCAAGCCGCAACGCCTAGCCATGACAGAGTTCCTTTCAACGACAAAAAGGGGCCGCTGACAGCCCCGTCCGGCCGGCTTTTTATGCGACCACGGGGGCCGCCGTCAAGAGCATCACCCGACAGAGAATGGTGACGATCCTGCTCATGGCTTCTCCCGCAACGCTTTTTCCCGACGAAACGCATCGGCCCCAAGGCCGCGCGGTGGCAACCTCCCTGGCTTGATAGGTATTTTTTCCCTCATAGAGACTTATTGTCGCATAAGTTCCTATTTTGTTCGGGAAAGGATACCGCCGATGCTTCAGCCGACTTCGCAGACCAGGGCCGACCGATATGGCAAATCGGACCTGAGACGAGGCAGCAACAATTTCGATGCCGTAAAAAACCTGCAGCGTGACCTCATCGAACTCGGCTTTGCCGTCATTGGTTTCGTCGATGGTATCTTCGGCCTTCACACCTATTGGGCGGTTCGCGAGTTCCAGGCATATGCGGCGATGGACAGGGTCGGGCAGGAGATCGACGGCGCCGATTCCGACAATTATGCCGACCGACTGCAACCCGTCGCCACCGGCGCGCACCGGTATTCCGGATTGGTCAGCGGCGTCGTCGACGCCGCCACCCGCGACGCTCTGAACCACTGGCTTGACAACCGCTGGCGCTGTCCGGTCGTGGTGGAAGCCTGGCGGATGCGGAACGGATGCCGTTTTCGGCTCGAAGCCGACAACCTCTGGCGCCACGACGCCATCACCGACACGTCGGTGCGCATGTTCGTACGTGATCTCAGCGGTTATTTCAGCTCCCCTTGCGACGACGCCACCGCCGCATCCGACGACAAAAACGATCGGATCAACCTCGGCGATTTCGCCACCTATCTGTCATGGAGCGGCCCGCGTTCGATGCCGCCAAGGCATTCCTCACCCGAAGGGGAAATCCTGCCGGAACGACTGATCGGCAAGCCGCTGGAGGCGCTCGACGCCAAGCAGAAATCGACGTTCAAGGTCGTTCGCGCTGTCTCGGAAGTCGAATGCCTGGGGCACTTCGACTGCGTCAACGCCTACGACAACGCTTTCATCTCCGTCGGTCCCTGCCATTGGACGCTGGGCATTGCCGGCCGCCGTGGCTATGTGGCCAACGGTGAGCTATGCGGCTATCTCGCCTACCTTCAGCATGTGGACCCGGCCGCCTTTCATCGCATTTTCGGTTTTTTCGGAATCGGCGTCGATGACTGTTGGGTAAGCGACGGAAACAAGGCCGACGGAAAGTCCCTGTTCGATCGTGGACAACGCAAGTACGCGAGCTGGCTTGTGTCCCAGGATGAGAACGGCGCCTTTCATAGGCTCCCCGAACGGGAAGAGGAAGGCAACTACTTCAAATCATGGCACTGGTTCTACCGCTTCGTCATGGCCGGCCGTACCATGTCGGGGTACCAGCGCGGTATGTGGGACATGACGCGCATCCGCTTGCGTGACCTTGTCGAAATGCCGTGGGACGACTCGCCGCTGGGGCCGCGGCTGGAAGACATTTTTACGTCCGAAAAGGCCATCGCCATGTTGCTCCGCTGGCACGTGCGCTACCCGGGGCACATTGTCGCCAAGGGCCGCGCTGCGCCGCGTCTCCACTCTGTATTGAATACGCTGAGGGAAAATCACAAGAATCTGGGCTGGGACCGGGACCCGGCCTCATGGACGGACGCCCACGAGAAAGCCTTGATCCGATCGTTGCGGGTCGCCGCCGGTTATGTGGGCGGTGGCCTCGCTAAAACCATCAAAAGCATCGACCGGTGGCCGCAATGGGGCCGTGGCCACAACCCCCAATGCTTTCGCCTGCCGCCCGATATCGGACAACTGGACGAAGCGCGAGGCTCCTTCCGCTTCGACCGCTCCGGCCTTCCCCCTGCCCCTTGAAGTGGAGTCTCCGCATCGAATTGGGCATTCAGGACTGATGTTGCTGTTCTGCGCCCGCTTCGGAGGAGACTCCCCGCCAACTGTGACAGGGGAGAAACGAGTGGGACGGTGGGGCGGCTGGATCAGTATCTCAGCCCGCGACCGCAATGGACCGTGAGCTTGGTGGTCCTGGTCTTCACGCCGAGTGGGATGAATACAAGAGCAAGTCCGCGCGTCGTGGCGGTTTGAGCCTCCAAGCTCTCCCGTTTTTGTGTTAGCAAAGCGCTCACGGGAAGGGAGGGGTTCGGAAAATGCGGCGAACCAACACGACCTGGAAAAGTTCAGTTCGGATGGCCGCCGCCTTGGCCGCCTCGTGCCTGGTCGGCGGATGCGCCGTTCTGACGCCGATGCCGCCGCGATCGACCGTCCAGGAACGCCTTGCTGCGATTCCAACCGCTAGTCTTCCGTTGCGGGCGCCTGTCGAGATCCGGTGGGACGACCATCAGATTCCCTTCATCTTCGCCCGCCACGACGATGACGCCGCTTTCGCGCTTGGTCTTGTACACGCCCACCTCCGCCTCGGACAGATGGAGATTTACCGCCGCATCGCCCAGGGCCGCATCGCCGAAATCGCCGGACCACTGGCCATCGATATCGATCACGGCTTACGCATCCTCGATTTCGGCCGCGCGGTGCGGGACATCGAAACGTCACTTCCGTCCGCGACGCGGGCTTGGCTCGGCCGTTTCGTCGAGGGCGTCAACACCTATCTGCAAAGGGTGGAGACACTGCCCGCCGAGTATTCGATTCTCGGACTGGAGCGGGAACCGTGGACAGTCGCCGACATATTGACCTTCGGCCGCCTCACCGGAACCGACGTCAATTGGCTGGTTTGGTTCAACCTTCTCAAACTGCGCCAGCGCGGCGACTGGGACGAAATCTGGACGCGGCTGGTCCGCAATGGCGCCGATTCAGTCCCCAGCTTCGACCAGGAAACGGATGCGGCACTGTTAATGGAGATTTTGGCGGGACTCGGCCGCTCGGGCAGCAATAGCCTCGCCGTGGGACCGGCACGAAGCCGCAACAGCGCCGCGATCATCGCCAACGATCCCCACTTGGGGATCAACCTGCCCAACACATGGTTGATCGCCGGACTGAAGTCGCCATCCCTTCACGCCGTGGGACTTATGGCGCCGGGTTTGCCGGTGTTCGCCATCGGCCGCAATCCCCGGATCGCCTGGGGCGGCACAAACATGCGGGCGGCGGCAAGCGACCTCTATGACGTATCCGCCTTGCCGCGCGATCAAATCCGTCAGCGGCGGGAAACCATCAAGGTTCGCTGGTGGCCCGATCGGGAGATCGTGGTGCGCGAAACGCCTTGGGGGCCGATCCTTTCGGACGCGCCACAGGTCCGGGACATGGCCGCTCCCGACTTGGCGCTACGATGGACCGGTCACCAGGTCAGTGACGAAATCGGCGCCATGCTGGCCGTCACGCGGGCCCGCACCTTCGTGGATTTCAAGGATGCGTTCAAAACCTTCGCCGTGCCCGGCCAGAACATGCTGTACGCCGATGTCGACGGAAACATCGGACAGGTGATGGCCGTCCGATTGCCGGTCCGGCACAACGACGCTCCGTCGGATCTCGTCGTACAGCCGGAATCGGCGGAGAAGGCGTGGCGCGAGTTGCAGGGCGTCAAGGACTTGCCGATCAGCTTCAACCCGGAGCGGGGCTACTTGGTCTCGGCCAACAACCGTCCCGCCCACGCATCCATACCGATTGGCTGGTTCTTCTCGCCGAACGACCGTGTGCAACGCATGTCCGAACTGCTCGAAATGGGTAGTGCGGTCGATGTCCCCCACATCGCGGACCTTCAGCAAGACGTCTACATGTCCTCGTCGGTCGCGCTCCGGGACCTCCTGGTACGCAAGTTGGACGCATTGGGGGTCCTCGCCAACGCAACCAAGGCTGAACGAGCGTTCATCAAGCGCCTGCGCACCTGGGACGGGTATTACCGGCCGGAATCAAAGGGCGCCGTCGCGTTCGAAACGTTTCGCAATGCCTTCACCGAAGGGTTCTATGTCGTCGACTTCGGTGATCAGGATTGGGCGGCGTTCACCAACGCAAGCCGTATCAAGTCGTTGTTGATCGAGGACATCGAGCGAGCCGATGCGACACGCCTTAAGATGCAGCTTGCAAAGAGCTTGCGACAGGCAGCCGCAGATGCAAAGGCGCATGCCGACTGGGGCAGCATGCACCGTCTTGCCCTCAACCACCCGCTCGCGTTGCTGCCAATTGTCGGAAAGCGCTTCCGATTCGCCGAATACGCCATCGGTGGCGGCACGGACACCTTGATGAAAACATCCCATGGCGCGACCGGCGAACGGCATCAGGTGCGATACGGTTCCAATGCCCGCCACATCTCCGACCTGTCCGACATGGACCAAAACCACTTCGTGATCTTGGGCGGTCAGGATGGCTGGTTCAACAGCTCCACGTTTCTCGATCAGGTACCCTTGTGGCTGGCCGGCGAGTATATCCGTGTGCCCCTGCGCCCCGACACCGTGAATGAAGAATTTTCCTATAAAACAACACTCAACCCTTGAGCTTGGAAGCGATTTACTTCATGTGAATCCTCCATGATCGACGCAACGCCAGCTCTAAAGATGTACGCAAAATGGCGTATGCAGCGTCTGGGAGCGCAAGATCCCGTCGAGCTACAACGTTGCCAATTACTCGGGCTGGTCGGACAGGCGACCGACACCTTTTTCGGCCGCGATCATGGTTTCGGTTCCATCGATACCGTGGAAGAGTTTCAAAAACGGGTTCCTCTCCGGCGTTATGAGGACTTCTGGAAACGCTATTGGCAACCGACCTTACCAATCCTGTCGGATGTCACTTGGCCCGGCACCATTCCCTATTTCGCCGTCACTTCCGGAACCACGTCGGGAACAACCAAGTACATTCCCTTCACGCGCGAAATGAACCGGTCCAACTTTCGGGGCTGCGCCGATTTGCTCGTCCACCATGCGGTCAACCATCCCCATGGCCGGTTGTTGGCGGGCACATCGTTCATGCTGGGCGGCGCCACCGATCTTCTGGAACTTGCGCCCGGTATTTGGAGCGGCGATCTTTCGGGAATCGCGGCCAAGGTCCTGCCCTTCTGGGCGCGGCGTCGGTATTTCCCGCCACGGACGATCGAGGCCATCGCCAATTGGGAAGAAAAGATCGCGACGTTGGCGCCCCTCGCCCTTGAGCGGGACATCCGCGCCATCGCGGGCGTTCCGAGCTGGCTTCTCGTTTTCTTCGAACGACTCCGCACGCTGCGGCCCAATTGGGACGGCCGCTTGGCCACCTTGTGGCCGGATCTGGAATTGATCGTTCACGGCGGCGTCAATTTCGCGCCCTACCGGCCGTTGTTCCGCGACCTGCTTGCGGGAAGCGACGCCGAAACCCGCGAAATTTACGCCGCCAGTGAAGGAATCATCGCGGCCGCGGATCGCGCCGACGGCGAAGGACTGAGGCTGAACGTGGACACCTGCCTGTTTTACGAATTCGTTCCGGTCGAAGAACTGGACGCGCCGCAGCCGACGCGGCACTGGCTGGCCACCGTCGAAACGAACGTCAACTACGCCCTGGTGCTGAGCAGTTGCGCCGGCGTCTGGGCGTATGTCATCGGCGACACCGTGCGATTCATCGATCGCCGGCCGCCGCGCATCCTGGTAACGGGCCGCACCGCCTATACACTGTCGGCATTCGGCGAACACCTGATCGACGAAGAAATCGAGAAGGCCGTGGCGACGGCTGCCGAGGCCATCCATGCCGGCGTGACCGACTATGCAGTGGGCGCCATCTATCCAGGCAACGGCAGCGCCGTCGGCGGCCATCTGTTTGTCGTCGAATGCGCTGAAAAGGCGCCGGGAAGATTGGCGACGGAACGCTTCACGGCCGTCCTGGACCAGGTATTGTCGACGCTCAACGACGACTACCGCACCCACCGTATCGGGGACATCAGCATGAGACAGCCTCGGGCGCACATGGTCGCGCCCGGCACGTTCGCCGCCTGGATGAAGCGTCGCGGCCAGCTCGGCGGCCAGCATAAAGTACCCCGCATCATCGACGACGAGGATCTGTTCTCGGATCTGCTGCGCTTTGCAGGATACCCGTGAGCATCATCCCTGCGTCGCGGGAGCCACCGTCGACGG
>JAHCKI010000066.1 GCA_026125865.1 Rhodospirillales bacterium | reverse complement strand
GACCCGTCACCGCCTTGATGACAGCACAGGCGTAAATGAGGGGATGAGTGAGAGTGTGCCCGCATGTTTTATTGGGAGAAACAGTGGAAGACATGAATAAAGAACCAAGATTTCTAGTTTTCTAGTTGACAATGCAATCCCCATGTGTGGTAAATGCCGCTAGCTTTTTATTGATATGAGATTAGGCTGAGTAGCGATGAACGATGAGATTTCCGAAAAGGTTGAACGAGAAGACCTGCTTCGTATGGCAGTGGATATTGTTGCGGCTTACCTAAGTAATAATCAGGTTGCGACGACGCAAATTCCCGAGGTTATCCACAGCGTATTTGGTACGTTGACGGATGTCGAGGGAACGCCGACCGAAACCAAGATCGAAGCACAAAAACCGGCCGTACCCGTTAGAAAATCGATCATGCCCGACTACATCGTCTGTTTGGAAGATGGCAAGAAGCTCAAGATGCTCAAGCGCCATTTGCAGACGACCTATAACATGAGTCCGGAAGAATACAGGACCAAGTGGGGTTTGCCGTCTGACTACCCCATGGTCGCTCCCAATTACGCCAAGCAGAGGTCCGAGTTTGCGAAGCGTATTGGACTTGGCCGCAAGCCGGGCGAAGGACCGAAAAGCCGGCGCGGCAAAGGCTGATCACGCCCAGCTTTTCAATTTCGACTGTTTCGCTGCCAAAACCTCTCGAACAGGTTGCGTTCGGGAGGTTTTGCTGTTGAGGCCGCTTCTTGCCACCATGGCAATGCTTGCTCGATAAATGCGACAACATTTGGATGGAACAGCAATTCGCATCGGATAACGGGGCCGGCATGTGTCCGGAAGCGCTCGCGGCGTTTCTCCGCGCCAACGAGAGCGGCCATGAAGTCGCCTACGGCGACGACACGTGGACGCAACAAGTTTGCGACCGAATTCGGGATCTGTTTCAAACCGATTGCGACGTATTCTTTGTTTTCAATGGAACGGCCGCCAATTCACTGGCGCTGGCCTCTTTGTGCCAATCCTATCACTCGGTCATTTGCCATGCGGTCGCCCATATCGAGACCCATGAATGCGGCGGCCCCGAGTTTTTTTCCAACGGCTCGAAAATACTGCTGGCCGATGGTGACAACGGCAAGCTGACCCCCGACGCCATCGAGGCCTTGGTCACCAAGCGCAACGACATTCACTACCCGAAACCAAAGGCCGTCTCCGTGACCCAACCGACCGAAGTGGGCACCGTGTATTCCGTGGAAGAGTTGCGGGCGATCGCCGCCATGGCCAAGAGGCGGGACCTCAAGGTGCACATGGATGGGGCCCGATTTGCCAATGCCGTTGCCTGTCTCGGCGTACACCCGTCGGAAATCACTTGGCGCGCCGGGATCGACGTCCTTTGCTTCGGTGGCACCAAGAACGGCTTGCCGGTTGGCGATGCCATCGTCTTCTTCAAGCGGGAGTTGGCCGAGGATTTTTCCTATCGAATCAAGCAGGCCGGCCAACTGGCATCCAAGATGCGGTTTATTTCGGCGCCCTGGCTCGGACTGCTTGAAAACGATGTCTGGTTGCGCAATGCCGCCCATGCCAATGCCATGGCCCTCCGCCTTCACCAGCGGATCAAGGACGCGCCCCATGCCCGCGTGCTCTTCCCGGTCCAGACAAACGCCGTATTCGTGGAATTGCCGGAATTTGTGCGCAAGGATCTCGTGGCGCGAGGGTGGCAGTTTTACACGGCCATCGGCGATGGAGGCTGCCGCCTCATGTGCTCCTGGGACACATCCCCGGAAACCGTGGATCGACTTGCCGCCGATATTTCGGAACTTGCCGGTATTGGGTCCAATAGAAAGGGCCCGGGATAAATTCCCGGGCCCTCGACTATTTCTATCAGGTGTAACGCGAGACGCTTACTTCGCGTAGTCGTATGTTCCGGCTTTCCACTCGTAGAAGATGTAACCTGGCGCGGTGACGTCGCCTTTCTCATCGAAGCCGATTTTACCCAAAACCGTCTCGAACTCCGAAGACTTGAGGGCCTCGGCGACCTTCGCCGTGTCCGTGCCTCCGGTGGCGGTGACCGCCTGGACCCAGGCCTGAATGGCGCCGTAGGTGTAAAGGGTATAGCCTTCCGGCTCGATTCCCTTGTCGCGGAACTTCTTGACGATCGGTTCGGCGACCGGGTTCTTGCGCGGGTCGGGGCTGAAGGTCATCAGCGTGCCTTCGCCGAGGTCGCCCGTGATGCTCCAATATTCGTCGGTAACGAGCGCGTCGCCAGAAAGCAGGACGGTATCCATGCCCTGGTCGCGCATCTGACGAACGATCAGGCCTGCTTCGGTGTGATAGCCGCCGTAATAGAGAATCTCGATGCCGTTGGCCTTGAGCTTGCTGACCAGCGCCGAATAGTCCTTTTCGCCCGGCGTGATCGTGTCATACAGGGCTTCCTCGATGCCGCGGGCATTCAGTTGCTTCTTGGTCTCGTCGGCGAGGCCTTTCGAGTAGGCCTGTTTGTCATGAACGATGGCGATCTTCTTGCCCGCGAAATGGTCGGCCATGTAGTTGCCGGCCACGGCGCCCTGCTGATCATCGCGACCACAGGTGCGGAAGACATTGGCCTTGCCCGCTTCCGTCAATTGCGGGTTGGTCGACGCCGGAGAGATCTGAAGAATGTCTTCCTCTTCATAAACGTCGGAGGCCGGAATAGATGAACCGGAGCAGAAATGCCCCGCGACAAAAACCACACCCTTGCCGGCGAACTGGTTGGCGATGGCCACGGCCTGCTTCGGATCGCAGGCGTCGTCGCCGACTTCCAGGACCAGCTTCTCACCGAGGACGCCGCCGGCCTCGTTGAGATCCGCGACCGCCTGTTCGGCGCCGGCCTTCATTTGCTCGCCGAATACCGCGTATGGACCCGTCATGGGACCGGCCACGGCGATGGTGATGTCTGCCTTCGCAATGCCAACGCCAGCTAAGGCAAAGGCGGACGCCGCTACAACTGAGGTAAAGATCTTCATGCTTTTCTCCCACTCCCCTGTTCGAGGATGTATTGAAACGATCGAAACGGTCGAAATCTTGAGCGTTCTGCTCGCTATTGCTTCCTAGTCAAGACCACGAGCGTGCTGGGCTCGAAACTCGGTTGGTCTTGTCTGCATTTAGCCTCCCAATTCCTATTTTGTCGAGCTTTGCTTGCGCCATCCAAACAGACCGGCCCGTCTGTAGAGCCATGGATATTGCGCCACCATACAACGCGCCCGTGTAAAGAAATAGGCGAAACCTCCGATCAGCATCAACACCACAAAGTCGATGATATAGCCGCTGAGCGAGAACAACTTCCCCTCATACAGCGCAAACACCAGGAATCTCGAAGCGCAGCCGAGAAGCACCGTCGCGAAGACCAACTGACCGATCGGCTTCCAGTTTCTTGCCGTCGCCTGCCCGGTCATGAACGCCGCAAAGCCCATGATGACGACAACGACGATGATGTAGACCCCTATCGAGGTGCCGAGGAGGTCTTGCATGGATGTCGGTTCCTCTCTGGTTGCCCCGTGACTCTTCATGTGTCCGCTTAGTGCCCACCTTCGAGGTAGGCGGCGCGAACTTCCGGATTGGCGAGGAGTTCGGCCCCGCTTCCCGTCAAGCTGATGCGCCCGTTGACCATGACGTAAGCGCGATGCGCCAGGCGCAGCGCGTGAAAGGCGTTCTGCTCAACGAGAAAGACGGTCATCTTCTGCTGTTCGTTGATGTCCTTGATCACGCGGAAGATCTGCTGAACGATCTTGGGGGCCAGACCAAGCGATGGCTCATCAAGGAGCAGGAGGCGCGGCCGGCCCATCAAGGCCCGCGCGATCGCCAGCATCTGCTGCTCACCGCCGGAGAGTGTTCCGCCACGCTGGTCCTGCCGTTCCTGGAGAATGGGGAACAAGTGGAACGCCTTCTCCAGGTCCTCCGCAAGGTGTTCAGGTGCCGCGGTTGTGGCTCCCATTCGCAGGTTTTCGAGCACTGACATGCTGGGAAAGATACGGCGTCCCTCAGGCGACTGGCCGATACCAGAGGCGATGATTTCGTGGGTGGGCTTATTGGTGATGTCCTCGCCCTCGAACACGATCTGTCCGGCTGCCGCGCGCGGATTTCCGCATATAGTCATGAGAAGGGTCGATTTGCCGGCGCCATTGGCGCCGATCAACGTGACGATCTCGCCGCGCTCGACCTCGACGTCGATGCCACGCAAGGCTTCGATATTGCCGTAAAACGTATGGACTCCGGCGATGGACAGCATCTACGTCTCCTGCCGCCTGGCGTCGTCGATCAGGTCCTGCTCCACGTCCGGTGGCAGTTCTCCGTCCTCTTCCTCCCCAAGGTAGGCCCGAATGACGGTCGGATCGTTTCGCACCTGCTCCGGCGACCCGTCGGAAATCTTGCGTCCGTAGTCGAGGACGACGATGTGATCGGAGATCGTCATGACCACGCTCATGTCGTGCTCGATCAGCAGAATGCCGATCTTGTGTTCGTCACGGATGTACAGAAGCTGTTGGTTCAGGTCCTCCGACTCACGCGGGTTGAGGCCGGCCGCCGGTTCGTCGAGACACAGCAGCACCGGCTGCATGCACATGGCCCGGGCGATTTCAAGTTTGCGCTGGTCCCCGTAAGGAAGACTGCCAGCCTCGTTGTCGGCGCGATCGGTCAAGCCCATGCGATCGAGCCAGTATTTGGCGAGATCGACCGCGTCGCGTTCGGCGCGGCGATATGTACCCAGACCCAATAGCCCGCCGATGGTGAAGCCCGAGGCCCGCATCAGTTTGTTGTGCTGGGCGATGATGAGGTTTTCGAGGACCGACATGGCCGGGAACAGTCGGACGTTCTGAAAGGTTCGCGCCACGTCGGCTTTTTGTGGGATGGTGAAGCCTTCCATGCGCTCCAGCAGAAATTCGCCCTTGCGGGGGTGAGAGAGCGCCAGTCGCCCGACCGAGGGTTTGTAGAATCCCGTCAGGCAATTGAATACGGTCGTCTTGCCGGCGCCGTTGGGGCCGATGATGGCCGTGATTTCCCGGTCCTTGGCGCTGAACGACACGTCGTCGATGGCAACCAGGCCGCCGAACCGCATGGTCAGGTGCTCCACCTCCAACAGCGTCGGATTTCGCCCCGTTTCGATCGCCATCGCCGACATCATTCCGCGGCCTCCGATGCCTGTTTCCGGCCGAACAAGCCGCTTTTCTTGACCTCGAACAGACGCAGCGTTGGTTCACGAAAGGCCAGCAAACCCTTGGGGCGCCAAATCATGATCAACACCATGGCGGCGCCGAAAACCAACATCCGATATTCCTGTAGCTCGCGGAACAATTCAGGAACACCAATGATAACGACGGCCGCCAGCACGACACCGATCTGACTGCCTTGCCCCCCGAGAACCACGACCATGAGGATGATGGCCGATTCGATGAATGTGAAACTCTCCGGGCTGATGAACCCTTGTCGCGTGGCGAAGAAAGAACCGGCGAAACCGCCGAACATGGCGCCGAGTGCAAATGCCGTCAGCTTTGTATTGCGGGGATTGATTCCGAGCGACAGGCACGCGGTCTCATCCTCACGCAACGCTTCCCAGGCTCGTCCGACCGGCAGCTTGCGGATCCGCATGGTAAAGGCGTTGGTGATGAGTGCGAGAATGAGGATCAGGTAGTAGAGAAAGATGATCCGATGCACTGACGAATAGTCGATCCCGAAAAACCCATGAAAGCTTTCCACACCTTCGCCGGGATTGCGCTCAAATGGCAGCCCGAAAAAGCTGGGACGCGGGACGCCTGAAAGCCCGTCCGGCCCCTTGGTGAGGCTGTACCAGTTGATCAGGATAATTCGGATCATCTCGCCGAAGCCGAGAGTGACGATCGCCAGGTAGTCTCCCCTGAGCCGCAGTACCGGAAAACCGAGAATCATGCCGAACGTGGCGGCGAACATCCCCGCCATGGGCAGGCACACCCAGAAACTGAGATCGAAGTTCAACGCCAGAAGAGCATAGCTGTAGGCGCCCACCGCATAGAACGCCACGTACCCGAGATCCAGCAAACCCGCGAGGCCAACGACGATATTCAGTCCCCACCCGAGCATGACATAGGTCAGCACCATGATGGACACATCGAGAATGTAGCGGTCGGCGAACGGCATGAAGGGCAAAACCACCGCGAACACGATCAGGGCTGGTCCCACGAAATGGGCGTACTTCTGGACGTGTTTGCCGATCGAACTCTCCGAGCTCTCGCGTCGATGACGGCCTCGCGTTTCCAGAAAAAGGCTCCAGATGATGCGACCGACGAAGGCGATGGCCATGTACATGGCCACCTTGTCCCAACGCGCGTGGACGCCGAGCCCACCGATCTCGGCCGTGGTGCGCAACCCGGAAATGGGCAGGGCCAGAACGAACACGACGAACGCGGTGATCGCCGCTTCCTTCACGATACCGATGAAATCGATACCCTTGCGTTCGCCCATTGCGGTCGCCATCGCTCAGACCTTCTCGATTTCGGGCTTCCCCAGAAGGCCCGACGGACGAAAGATGAGAACCAGCACGAGAATAGAAAAGGCCGCCACGTCCTTGTATTCGATCGTGAAGTAGGCGGACCAGAAAACCTCGATCAAGCCAATCAGCATACCACCGAGCACCGCCCCCGGTAGGGAGCCGATGCCGCCGAGCACGGCCGCGGTGAACGCCTTGATCCCGGCCAGAAAACCGATGAAAAAATCGATGACGCCGTAATAAAGCATGAACATCATGCCGGCGACCGCGGCGAGAGAGGCGCCCAACACGAATGTCATCGAAATTGTCCGGTCGACGTTGATGCCGACCAGTGCCGCCATCTTCATGTCCTGCTGACAGGCGCGCTGTGCCCGCCCCATGGTCGTGTGACTGATGACGAACGAAAAGGCGATGAGCAACACCGTCGTGACGATCACGATGAGAATCTGCATATAGCTGAGCTTGACGACGAAACCGCCCTCGCCCAGCAGATCGAAGCCGCCGGTCACGACGGGCGGCAGTGGCTTGACCTTCGCCCCCTGCTCCAACTGCACGAAGTTCTGCAGAAAAATGGACATGCCAATCGCCGAAATCAGCGCCGCCAGGCGCGGCGAACCGCGCAAGGGTCGATAGGCGATGCGTTCCAACGACCATCCGTAAACAGCCGTGAACATCATCGCCAGGATCATCACGATCAACAACGCCAGCGGCAGCCACGTCACGCCCAGAATGCCCAGCAGCAGGAAGGCGATCAGCGACACGAAAGAGCCGATCATGAAAATCTCGCCATGAGCGAAGTTGATCATGCCGATAATGCCATACACCATTGTATAGCCGATGGCGATCAGGCCGTAGATCGCCCCGAGGGTGACCCCGTTGATCAGTTGTTGTGTGAAATATTCCATGGGACGCGGACCTCAGTGACCGCAATAGTGTACGTGTCGATGGAATCGATCAAAACGGGCGGTGCGGCAATCCCAACGACCGGTCAAACGCCGACTCCTCGAGTCTGGATACCCCGAGTTTTGCCCCTAAAAAGCGTCTCGGTAACGGGAGCGTAACACCCCTGCCCTCGCATGTGCGCCTCCCCAGCGTCTTTTCCACAGCGATTCGCGTGCCGACAGCCGTGCGCGGCATTATTCTTGCTTTGCACTACGCCGAACCGTCGCAAGCGGCCTTAAGGTGTCCTCGCTCACTCAAAAGATGTCAAGGAAAATCAGGCAGGTGGGACGGGAACTGCAAACCGCCGGCGCACAAAATCATACATGGAAATCAAGGAAATACGGGTGCGGTTTCAATTGCCGGTTTTATTTCTCTTGTTCATTAAAACGTAGTTGAGCTTTTTGGCGGCGACACCCATCAGCACGCGCTCGCCGGAAGCGGCTGGGCCGACGATACAGACCTCCGTATTCGTGACCGGATCGATCGCAGAGACGCGAACGAACGACCCGACCGGACGGAACTCGAAAAGAACCTGGTCGGCCCCGACTTCAGGCCGCGCGGCGTTGCTTCGGTCCATGAACAACTCGGCAAGGTAAATATCAACGGTCGGAAGCAAAGCGCAAAAAGATTGAAATCCGCTTACCGCGTCGATTGGTCGGATGCCTTTGGCGGACCTTCCGCAAGGCTCAAGCCTGAAGCAGCCTGAGCCTCTCGCTCACCAAGCAAGTGCGGCCAACCGGGGCCGGCCGATTGGTCGCATCTCGTTGGACCGGCCAAGCCGGATCACATGCTTCTTCGATACTTGCCGCCGACCTCGAACAGGGTGTGGCTGATTTGGCCTAGGGACAGGACCCGCACCGCTTCGATTAACACCTCGAACAGGTTGCCGCCGGAGATGGAAACATCTTGCAGGCGTTTGACCATTGCCGGCTCGCGGTCACGGCTCAGCACCGATCCCAACTCCGACATGCGGCGCGATGTGGGCGCGGACTTCTTCGTAGACTGCAATGCCGGCCTCGACGCCCACCTCGAAGCTGATGGCGAGCGGGTAAGGTATTTCCTCGTTGAGTTCGCCGGCCGTGGCCCGACAGGAGATACGGAGAAGAAGTTCGCCGTTATCAACGAACACCGTAGCTTGTTCCCCGGTCCGGCGCTCATGGAAGAGGCTGCCACGCACGATTGTCTTGTCGGTTGGCTGGCACGGGCTGCGCTTCTCGGCGATCCAGTATTTTTCGTCCGTACCGGGGCTAATGTCGAGCGCCGCGCGGCGATAGCCCTGATGGCGGACGGTGATCGGCGTGAACCAGGCAAGGGTCGTGGTTAGGGCACGGAAGGCGCGCTGTCCGTCGAGTCCTGCCGGAATCGGGATGCGGTAGAGGAGCGCGCTGTCAGCCGCGATGGTACCGAAGCCAAGCAGGGTTGCACGGTTTTCCGTGCAGTCTAAAACCCGCTCGATATCAGGGACGCCGAAGCCGAGCAGCCGGGTGATGTCATCGCGCCGGGCCACATACTGTCCCGATCCCTGCGGTTGGAAAAAGCCGTCCAACATTTCGCCTTTTGGTCCCCAGGTAGCTCCATGGACGAGAAGCGCTCTCAACACGAGCGCTTGATATTCCAGCGGCAGATCGTAGTGATTGGAGCCGCCATCACCATCCATCAGTGAGTCGAAAATCCGGTGACCGGCGCGAGTCGCGAGTGCCGTGGCGACGCTCGTCCCGCAGGCGTAATCCTCGTGCCGGGTGCTGCCTCGCTGATCAGGAGCGGCGGCCTTGGCGCCAAACAGGCGCGCGGGTCGGTCAACGGGCACCACCGTGATGCTGCCTCCGGAGCCGACAACGCGGACCGGCATTCTGCCGCCTTCCAGAAGTAGGTCCGGTTTTACCGCCTTACGGTAGCCCAGCCCCATCGCCGAAACCATGTTTGGCAGGCATTCATCGGTGTAAGGATCGATCAGGTTCGATGGAAGGTCACCATTGAAAATGAAGCTCATGTGCGCGGCGCCGATGGTCAGGGCGTTGATCGCCTCAGCCGGTGAGAAGAGGGTGCGCTGGCTCTTGTTCGCATTGAGGGCTGCGAGCACCGCCTTTTCCCTCTCTTCGGGATCGGCTTCCTCGAACGCGCGCGAGGTTGCGTAATCAGGGATGTCCAGCCGTTCGAGCACGTTGCCAGCACTGACCAGAAACAGCACCCGGTATCGGTGCGCAAGAAAATCGAGCAGCCGCCCGAGCGGGCTGACGACGCGGGAGAACGGACGCCACCGGTCCCCGAGAGAAAGATTGATCAGGACCACGCCGGGCGCTGTTGCCGGCTCGCCGCCGTCGCCCACCTTAATCCGTCGCACGGCGCGATGGATCACATCCACCAGCAACCGGTCGGGGGGCGTCTGTTCGGATGTGCCGCCATTAGGCTGCATCACCGGTAGGACGAGCAGTGGCCGCACCAGCGGAGGTTCACTACGCGAAAGATCGCCGTGGATAATCAGCGACGCCATCTGCGTGCCATGCTCGCGGCGGTTGACGGGATAGTTGGCGTCTAGATCATCCGGATCATCTACGGTAATGCGGCCTGCAAGCCGGATATGATTTTGGATCGGCAAGCCGTCGAGAAGGGCGGCGATGGGATCGCCGACCGGAAGGGGCGAAGCATCCGCGCCTTCGGGCGCGTC
>JAHCKI010000065.1 GCA_026125865.1 Rhodospirillales bacterium | reverse complement strand
ACGCACAGGATGCGCTGACCATGGGCGACGCGCGCACCGCCACGAAGATCTTCGCCCAGATCGTCGCCGAGGACCCCACCAATCCGAAGGGAATTGCGGGTTTGGTGCGGGCCTACGTGGCGTCCGGCAGTGTGGGCAAGGCCCGCAAGCTGGTCTCCGACCTGACGAGCGATCTGGCCGCCAATGCCGAGGTCAAAGCCGCCATCACCGCCGTCGACATCGCCGAGCAGAGCGGCAAGGTCGGCAATGTCCGCAAACTGCAGGCGGGGGTGACGGCCAACCCCGATGACCACGCCACCCGCCTCGACCTGTCCCTGGCCCTATACGCCGAAGGCCGGGCGGAAGAGGCGATGGACCATTTGTTGGAGATCATTCGCCGCGACCGGGAGTGGAACGAAGAAGCGGCGCGCAAGCAGCTCGTCAAGCTGTTCGACGCCCTCGGCGGCACCAATCCGCTGACCATCGCCTACCGGCGCCGCCTGTCGTCGCTGTTGTTCTCTTGAGGGTCGATTGGTGACCCCCGATTTCGAACCGGATCGCCTGCCCGATGTCCTTGCCATATTTCCGCTGTCGGGCGTGGTGCTGCTACCGCGCGGTCACCTCCCCCTCCACGTGTTCGAACCGCGCTATCTGAACCTGACCGAAGCGGCGCTGGGCAGCGGCCGGCTGATCGGCATGATTCAACCACGGGCGCACGCCGCCGATCCCATCGGCGATGACGCGTTGCTTTATGACACGGGGTGCGTCGGCCGCATCGTTACGTTCTCGGAGAGCGAGGATGGCCGGTTCCTGATTACCCTTCGCGGCATTTGCCGCTTTCGCATCGCCGAGGAACTGGACCTGAAGGACGGCTATCGCCGCATCCGTCCTGATTTCGGGCCGTTCCGCAAAGATTTGCTGCCGGAGACAGAAGAAGGCGCCGCCGTCGATCGCGAGCAATTGTTGGCGACCGTGCACCAGTATCTCGACGCCAAGGACATGGGCGCCGATTGGTCGGGAGTGGAGAAGGCGTCCGACGAAGCGTTGGTCACCGCGCTGGCCATGGCGTGTCCGTTCGAGCCCAACGAGAAACAGGCCCTTCTGGAAAGCACCGACCTGGCGAGCCGCGCCCAATTGCTGATTGCCTTGCTGGAAATGGCGGTGCGCGATGTCGAGGCGCCGTCCGCGGGCGTCACCCATTGAGTAGACAATTGAATTGAAGCTGGGACGCGAAGGAAACCCCGATGGCAAATAAAACGGTCGACCCCAAACTCTTGGAGATCCTGGTGTGTCCCCTGACCAAAACAACACTTCGCTATGACGCCGAACGCCAGGAGTTGATCAGCGACAAGGCGAAGCTGGCCTATCCCATCCGCGATGGCATCCCGATCATGCTGGTGGACGAGGCGCGCTCGATCGAGGGCGACGCGGCCGGGAACACGGCACCATGACCGGCGGCACGATCGACCCCGCGGCCCGCGGCAACACGCGCCGCCCCGTTGAAATCCGCCTCAAGCGAGAGGAAAAGCGGCTGGAGATCGACTTCAACGACGGCGCGTCCTTCTCGTTGCCCGCCGAGCTTCTTCGGGTGGAAAGCCCCTCGGCCGAAGTCCAGGGCCACAGCCCCAGTCAAAAAACGATCGTCGCCGGTCGCCGCCACGTGGGCATCATGGGTGTGGAGCCGGTGGGGACCTATGCCGTGCGCATCAAGTTCGACGACTTGCATGACACGGGTCTCTACACCTGGGACTGGCTGTACGCCCTCGGCGCCAACCAGGACGAAATTTGGGCCGAGTACCTGCAATCGCTGGCCGATCGCGGATTGAGCCGTGATCCCTGACGGCATGCGGTTTCTCACGACACTCGCGGTTCTTGCTGTCGTGGGGGAAGCGCCGGTGGCCCTGGGAAGCGCGCCGGCACAGGCGGGCGATTTCGCCGCTTGTATTACGGATCTCAAGCACACGGCGCGCAAGGCCGGTGTCAGCAGCGCCATCACCACCCAGGCCCTCGATATCACGCGACCGGACGCGAACGTCCTGCGCCTATCGACGGTGCAGCCGGAATTCAAGATTCCCATTTGGGACTATCTCGGTTTCCTGGTGGACGAGCAGCGGGTCGCCGACGGCCGCGCCATGATCGACACCCATGATCGCACCCTGCGCGCGGCGGAACGGCGCTTCGGCGTGGATCGGTATGTGATCGCGGCGGTCTGGGGCGTTGAAACCGACTATGGCCGGGAGGCCGGCAAAAGTTTTCTTCCCCATGCGCTGGCCACTCTCGCCTGCCGGGGCAGTGGCCGGTCCAAGTTCTGGCGCGGGGAACTCGTCGCGGCGCTGAAGCTGGCGGACCGGGGTGATGTTCCGCTGAACGAGCTTTACGGATCATGGGCCGGCGCCTTCGGCCAGACGCAGTTCATTCCCTCCACCTATCAGCGCCTCGCCGTCGATTTCGACGGTGACGGTCGGCGCGACCTGGTCAATTCCGTCGCCGACGCGTTGGGCTCCACCGCCAACTACCTGAAGCGCGCGGGCTGGCGGTCGGGCCAACCCTGGATGATCGAGGTCAAGGTCGCGCCCCACTACCACGGGCCACAGGGACGCAACGACAAGGCACCGCTCTCGACTTGGGCCGCGCGCGGCGTCACCCGCGCCGACGGCGCCCTTCTTTCGGGTGGAGGCCAGGCCGGTCTATTGCTGCCGGCCGGACCGTCCGGACCCGGGTTCCTCGTGTTTCGCAACTTCGACGCGATCTATGCCTACAATCACGCCGAGTCGTATGCCCTCGCCATCTCCCATCTCGCCGATCGCCTCGCCGGCTACCCGCCGTTGCGAACGCCATGGCCGACCGACGACCCCGGCCTATCGCGGGCGGAGCGCCTCCATCTGCAGCAGCTTCTGTTGGCGAACGGCTACGATATCGGCGAGGCGGACGGCAAGATCGGCCCGGTCACCCGCGCCGCCATCGCCGAAGCGGAACGGAGTCTCGGCATGCCCCCCACCGGCCGCGCCGGCCAAAAAATCTACCACGCCCTCGGGGGGAAGAGTGGCGGCCGTTGACGGGGACGGACCTTCGGCATTTCGTGTATATTGCGCGTAAGGACCTTCCGAAAGCGAGATCGAGGTATGAACGAGCGGGTCAAGGAACTCAGTCAGCGGGCGAGAAAACTCACGCCGAAAGAACGGGTTGAACTGGTTGACGACATTCTATCGAGCCTCACTCAGACGAGTACAAAGCTCGATGCGGCGTGGACACACGAAGCTGAGGCGCGTCTAGAGGCATATCATCGCGGTGAACTGCGCGCACTTCCAATGGACGCCATCCGCACCAAGTATCAGTCGCCTTGACGATTTCCATTCTCGACGTTGCCGAAGCTGAACTCGAAGAAGCCTTCGCGTTTTACGAAGCAGAAAAACCGGGTTTGGGAAGTTCGTTTGCGCGGGAGTTCCTGATCACCGTTGACCGCATCGTCGAATTACGGTGACAGCCAATTACGGTGACAGCATACGTATCTCGGAATTTCGTTGACGAATTACGGTGACAGCATACGTATCTTGGAATTTCGTTGATAGTATTTGTATCTCGGCAATTCCTCGGACATTGCCATAACAATGATAACCTAGTGATAACCGTCAGTTCTTATGGTTCGCCGATACTCCCCAACTTATTCCATATAATGTCCCCGTTATTTCCCAACTTATTCCGTATAATGTCCCCGTTATTTCCCCGTATAATGTCCCCGTTATTTCCAGCCACTCGGCCAAACGCGTCGACGAACTCCTGCCCTGGAATTGGCAGAACCCACACCCCATCAGCGCCGCCGCATAACCACTCAACACCAGCGCCGTCCGTCAAGCCCCCTCATCCACGGTTCTCGCCGGATGGGTACGGAGTTCCACATGATGTCGCCATTGCTCCATGGCCACCGCGCCGGTTTCGTCGGCCTTGAACTCGAATGCGGCAGCCATCAGTGATGAAGAGTTCAGATTCCATCGGCTGAACTCACCACCATCAAACTTGCGCGTAAACAGTCGCCTATGTTAGCCATAGTAAAGCGGGCTCGCCTCAAAGTAACCTGCAGTAAAGCATGGCCTTTTAGGGGACATCGGCACCCGCATAAGTGGGAGGAAAATTTTGGAGATTGCCGATTTTTCCCACCTCGGCATGAAGCACGTGCGTAACAGTTTGGCGCAAGAACTTTACCTAAGAACGGGGCTAGATTGTACGAGACCCACCGTTTTTTACGGCGCCGTTACCGGCAACTGCAACTACAAGTGCCGTTATTGCAGTCACTGGCGCTCGCACAAGGACGGCGAGATGGGCCTCGAAGATTGGATCAAGGCACTGACGTCGATCAAAGAGTACGTCGGCAGGTTTCATATTGAGTACTCCGGGGGCGAGCCGTTTCTCGCGCGCTGGTTTCCCGACCTGATCGAGTGGTGCCACCAGAACGATATCTTGTGGGGAGTCACCACCAACGGCACCGCGTTCGCGCCGAAGTTCGTGCGCCGTATCGTCGCTGCCCAACCGTTCAACATCAACATTTCAATGGACTCGCACCTTGCCGACGTCCACAACTACACGCGTGGCGTCAAGACGTCGCATCAGCATCTCATCCGCAGCATCACGGCACTCGTCGAAGAACGGGCTAAGCGGGGGCTCGACTTTCCTATCATTGTCAAGCCCGTGGTCACGCGTTTGAACTTCCGCCATCTGCCAGAGATGGTGGAATGGATTGGGGCGTTCGGTCCCGTCGTCGTCAACTTCCAGCCACTTGATCACGACACACAGGAAACCTTCGATGAATTATGGATCCCTGAAGAGGACCACGCCGAGCTCGAACAAGTCGTACAGCAGCTCTTGGCAATGAAGCGCGCCGGGGCGCCCATCCTCAATTCCGAACTCGTCCTCAATGCTTGGCGAATGCACTTCCGCGAGGAACCTGCACCCGCCGAGTATTTCCCCTGCCGCGTGGGGCTGACCAACTACTTCATTCGCCCCACTGGCGATGTTGAGGTGTGCTGGTTCTTTGAACCAATCGGTAACATAAGGAACCAGTCCGCTCGCGAGATCTGGGAGAGCCACGAAGCCCGATTGCGGCGCGAGCAGACGACAAAATGCGAAAAGCTGTGCTTGTTTACCTGCCTGTCGCAAAAGACGTTGACTGACAAAGTGAAGATGGGCGTCAATCTGCTTAAGACGAGGGCGCGTAAACCGAGCGGTTCGGCACCATATCGAGGCGTAATACCAACGGTCGGAGATATTGACCCGTTGTGATATCTCCGACCGTTGGTAAAAGCACGGGCAACGGAACAGCGATCGCCGACACTGCAGGTTCCAGTAACGGCGCAACGTATCCGATGAACGCGGAGTTCACATGGCCACGGCGCCGGTTTCTTTGGCTTTGAGTTCGAAGGCGGTAGGTCACGTTGCGCTCTAACCCGCCAGAGGCGTTAATAACAGAGGCTCCGTCGCCAGAGGCCACGCCCGCTCATTAACGCATAGAGATAGCCATCGTTCGCGAAGATCCGACCTATTCTTACGTTGGGCAATTCGGCATCGAATGGCGCCCAAGTATCACCCTCGTCATCGCTGACGAAAACTCCACTGTAAGCTCCGAGGTAGAGCCTGCTTGCTACTCTCGGATCCGTGACAATCGAGTTTAACGACACATCCGGGAGCGATCTCGCACCGATCGTGGACCAGTGACCCCCGCCATCTTCAGAACGATTAACGTTTCTTGCACCTATGGCGTAAAGGCGTTCAGCATGCATTTTATTGACCGCCATCGCCCGAACAAGCCCCGTGGTCAACCGGCCTAGCTCGTCCCAGGAACCGGCAATGTCGACATTATTCTTACGAAAGACCTTGCCGGAGCAAGACATTGCATACGCTCTTGCCGGCTCGGAACGCGCAAAAGCGACATGCGCGATGGGATCCTCAAACCAGAGGGAAGAGTCACGATATTCGATCACTGTGGTCCAGGTTGGCTGGTTTATCACGCTGCCATCAGTCAGCGTCCGGGGTTCGCGATCGCCCTCTCTCGTCATCATCAGCCGGTGGCCGCCTCCCTCCTCCGGAAGCGCGCAAACTAGGATTATGTTCGAGCCGGGACGAGCATCCACCGCGAGTGCACTATGGCGTCGGTTGACTAAAATGCCACCGGGGAAAGCACCGGATTCAAAGGGATGAAATTCGCCGATCGTAACGAAATCGTCGCCACCTGTGCCGGGATATCGCATGCGGCTTAACACGTGGTGGCAAATGTAGAAGCGGCCGACTCTTTTTGGATCCGCGTAAATGTCGGCCCCCAACCCTGGCAGGTGATGCTCGACGGTCTCCCAACGGCCGGTCGGTAGCGCCGTGGTAGCGATCATGGGGTAGCGGGGATGACCTGACCCCAATGCCGTATGCCCTTGCACCTGTGCATCAATAAAACTTGCGGTGACTAAATTCTTGACCAGGCTACGCTGGGCAGAGATTTCAGCGTCCACCGAAATCGACCGCACGAGCCATGTGCGCCCGCCATCGCTAGAGCGATAGACACCCGCACTGCCGAGGTAGACCACACCGCGATTACTACGGTCGAACGTGATGCTTCTTGGAAAGCTGCGGAGCTCATTCTCCGAAGCGACCGTACTCCAAGTGTCGAAACCATCCTCGCTGCGATGAAGCTCACTCTCGCCGGCAAGAATGGTTTCCGGATCGAACGGATCGACAGCCAGCGGACTGCCCGGCGGATCCCCGAGATAGTCACCACGGGTTCCCTTGGAAATCCATCCGCTCCCGGTATCGCGGCCACCTCTTTGGTTTACGAAGATTTCCGAACCGAATTTCGCCACGACCGTTCGATTGGCATCCGTTTGTAGGGAACCGTCGGCATTGCGGTATCCCAAGGCAATCCTGAGACCACTTGTTGGGGAACTGCGCGCACGCGAAAAGGGCAATATCACCGTCCATGGCCCGATACCGGCCGTCATGGTCTTAAGAATACCCTCGTCCACCGCAGCGATATAGATTATGGAAGGGTCCAACGGATCTATCGAGGCATCAACCACGTTTCCCGCGTAAAGATTTGTCCACCTGGCGCCCCCATCGAGCGAGACATGGAAACCTGTTACGGTCGCCAAATAAACGGTATTTGGCTCCGTCGGATGAACGATGATGCTGCGAGCTTCGCTGCCCGGACTGTGCGAGCGTCTGCGCCAATACGTCCCGCGATTATCGGACCGGTGCAGGTACCATGGATTTGAGGCATAGATCACGTTCTCGTCGCTCGGCGCAACAGCGACCTTCGCCATGCGCGGATAGTCAATCTGGTCGGTGAGCGGCCGCCAAGTGACGACGGGATACCTGCTGACGCTTTCCAGAACCCAAATTCCGCCAGCAAAGGAAACACAGTAGATGCGATCAGGGTTCGTCGGATCGATATGCACATGAGCTGTGGGTCCAGAAAAATTGACCGGACCAATGGACTCCCAGGAACTGACGCAGGGCCGATACGGAGGCGTCGTATCACCCGGAAGAAGTTCGAACTCCGGTAGACGAAGGCCGCCCGTGCCCAGACAGCGTTCGCACAAATCGCCGCCACCCGGTAACGGTCCATAGTCACCTGTCGGCAAGGGAAACCCCATTTCGGCTCCCACTCGGATCAACTGCTCCCGGATGCGGGGAACTTCCAGCGATTGGCGCAGCTCAGGCGCACAGAGTATAAGGGTGCAAATCGGATCGACCAGCCGCCGGGCTGCTTCCGGCAGGACAGCGCCGAGGGAGCCGATGGCGGACAGGATACGCAGCGACCACAGAACGAGCGGGTCGGCGTTGATGCCTATGACGGCATACAGTCCGTTGCGGGTGATGGCCCCAAAAACATAGTCGCCCTCAAGGCTCACGCGGGAGGTGTGGACCAAAGCGAAACGCTGCTCTTGTTCGTCCCAACGGAATAGGCGGAGAGAATGGCGGACGACCGGACCCAGTTTCTGTGGATCGAAGCGCAACGCCAGTACAGCCGGCGCGAAACTCTTATCTGTTTCAAGCGTGACGAAGCTTCCGGCAAATCCGAAACTACCGTTCGGCTGCGGGTTCTTGGCTACGTTCAATCTCGCGTTTTGCGCATGTTCGCCGACGACCGCGGCGATCGACCCATCGCATTCAAAAATATCCGGCCCCGGGTCAAGCAACTCCAATGACGCCTGAGGCATTTCTCGCTTCCAAGCCATGGCATGCGCCCACTGATCCGGGTCAAGCCGTTCGTCATGTTGGCGCGGAAGCTCGTGTTCGAAGTCGTGCTCTTTCCTGAATTCGTCGTCCTGTTGCGCGCCCGACAGCCTTTTAGGATCATCTGCGCGACTGGTACCCTGTACGCGATTCGGCTCGTTTTCCTTGCCGGCCATCCCTCGCCTCCCAAAGAAAAACTGAACGAAACACAATAATTGCCGGTACTGGTTAGTTCAGGATCTCAATCCTTCGACCACTCCCGCTGCTTCAATACAGCAGGTCGATCGAATTATTGATTTTACAGAGCGGCGTGAGCTTGTTTGCTTGTTTGGCCGATACTTTAGGCACAACACTCCCACCATTCGGCATTATTGTAAGCCTATTCGCGTTCCGTGTTCAAGCCATTTCCCACATGTGTTGCCCATAGGCATTGTGAACCGACGCACTGGAAGGATCGGATTGGGAAAGGCTGATACTCATCCCACGAATTCCACGCTCACCACCGACAGCGACGCCACGGCAAAACGTTCCGGGCTTCCCAAGAGGCAAGCGTGGACATGAATTTCCTACTCGGCCGCCCCCCATCACATCGCCACGGCGCCGGTTTCGTCGGCTTTTAGTTCGAAGGCGGCGGCCATGAGGGCACGTGTGTAGGGTTCGCGGGGGGACGCGAAGATCTGTTCGGCTGGGCCTTGTTCCACCACGCGGCCGGCGCGCATGACCAGGACTTCGTGGGCCAGCGCCCGCACCACACGCAGGTCATGGCTGATGAACAGATAAGCCAGGTTGTGCTGTCTCTGCAGCCGCCGCAGCAGGTCGATGATTTGCGCCTGTACGGACATGTCCAGCGCGCTGGTCGGCTCATCCAGGACGATGAAATCGGGCGTCAAAACCAGCGCCCGGGCGATGGCGATGCGCTGGCGCTGACCACCCGAAAACTCATGAGGGTAACGGTCCTGCACGGCCGGATCGAGACCAACCTCGACCAAGACCTCTTCGATCATGGCCCGACGCTCCGTTGGCGAGCTGCCGAGACCGTGGATCTTCAGTCCCTCGCCGACGATCTGCCCCACCGACATGCGCGGACTGAGGCTGCCATAGGGGTCCTGGAAGACGATCTGCATGCGCCGGCGCAAGGGCCGCAGGTCCGACCAGCCGAGCCCCTGCAACTCTCGCCCCTCGAACAGGATGGAACCATCGCTCTTCTGCAGGCGGATAAGGGCGCGCGCCAGGGTGCTCTTGCCGGAACCGCTCTCGCCGACAACACCCAGAGTATGTCCCTGCCGCACCGTCAACGTGATGCCGTCCACCGCCTTGACGTGATCGACCGTGCGCCGAAGCACGCCGCGCTTGATGGGGAACCACACCTTGGCGTTCTCGGCGTGCAGCAACTTGGCGCCGTCCGCGGGTGGGGGGTCCGGGCGTTCCTTCGGTTCGGCGGCGAGCAACCGCTGGGTGTAGGGATGGTTCGGCCGGGCGAACACGTCGGCGACACGGCCCTCCTCGACGATTTCGCCCTGGTTCATGACGCAGACCCGTTCGGCGGTGCCGCGCACGAGGCTCAAGTCATGGGTGATCAGCAGGAGCGCCATGTGCAACCTGGCCTGCAACTCCCGCAGCAGCTTCAGGATCTGCGCCTGGATCGTCACGTCAAGGGCGGTCGTCGGCTCGTCGGCGATGAGCAGGTCCGGCTCGTTGGCGAGCGCCATGGCAATCATCACCCGCTGTTGCTGCCCGCCGGAAAAGGTGTGGGGCAGGTCGTCAAGCCGCCCCTCGGCCTCCGGCAATCCGACCATGTGCAGCAGGTCCACAACCCGTTCGCGCGCTTGGCGGCGGTTCATCCGGCGGTGGACAAGCAGCACTTCGGCGATTTGTTTTTCGATGGAGTGCAGCGGGTTGAGGGAC
>JAHCKI010000064.1 GCA_026125865.1 Rhodospirillales bacterium | reverse complement strand
GGCGTTCCAACGGTGATCGGAGCCGGGGGCATCGAGAAGATCGTCGAGATCGAACTCAGCGCCGACGAAAAGGGGATGTTCGACAACTCGGTGAACGCGGTGCGTTCATTGGTCGATGTCGCCAAGGCCCTGATGTAGGTCTTTACTTGAACTGTAAATTCTTCCCAGGCTCGCAAGGTCATACGAGCCTGGGGGCAATAGACAAATAGGACATCCATGAACATTCACGAATATCAAGCCAAGCAACTGTTGGCGAAGTACGACGTCGCGGTCACGCGCGGCGGCGTCGCCTACACATTGCCGGAGGTCGAGGCCGTAGCCAAGGATCTGGGCGGCCCGGAATGGATCATCAAGGCTCAGATTCACGCTGGCGGTCGCGGTAAGGGCGGGGGCGTCAAGTTTTCGAAGAATCTCGAGGAAGCTCTTGAGAACGCCAAGAAAATTATGGGCATGACCCTCGTTACCCCCCAGACCGGGCCCCAGGGTAAGGAAGTTAAGCGCATTTATGTGCAGCATGCCTACGACATCAAGCGCGAGCTCTACATGAGCATTCTGATCGACCGCGCCAGCTCGCGGATCACCATCATGGCCTCCACTGAGGGTGGCATGGACATCGAAGAGGTGGCGGCGAAAACGCCCGAGAAGATCATCAAGGTCGCCATCGATCCGGCCATCGGCATTCAGCCGTACCATGCCCGCCAGATCGCGTTCGGCCTCAAGCTCGAAGGCAAGCAGGTGGGAAGCTGTGTCAAGTTCGTGATGGGCATGTACAGGGCCTTCACCGACCTCGACGCCAGCCTCGTCGAGATCAACCCGCTCGTCGTCACCGGCGACGGCGACGTTCTTGCCCTCGACGCCAAGATGAACTTCGACGACAACGCGCTCTTCCGCCACAAGGACGTGGAAGACCTTCGCGACGAGTCCGAGGAAGATCCGTCCGAATTGGAAGCTGCCCGTCACGACCTCAACTACATCCGGTTGGATGGCACCATCGGCTGCATGGTCAATGGCGCTGGTCTCGCCATGGCGACGATGGACATCATCAAGCTCTACGGCGGCGAGCCGGCCAACTTCCTCGATGTGGGCGGCGGCGCCACCAAGGACCGGGTGACCGAGGCATTCAAAATTATTCTCCGCGACCCCAATGTCGAGGGCATCCTCGTCAATATCTTCGGCGGCATCATGCGTTGTGACGTCATCGCCGAAGGTGTCGTCGCCGCTGCGCGCGAAGTCCATCTGAACGTGCCGCTGGTGGTGCGTCTTGCGGGAACGAACGTCGATCTCGGCAAGAAGATTCTCGCCGACTCGGGCTTGCCCATTGTCTCTGCTGACGACCTGGCGGACGCGGCCGAAAAGGTGGTCAAAGCTGTGAAGGATGCTGCGTGATGTCTGTCTGGATCAATTCTGAAACGAAGGTTATTTGCCAAGGCTTCACGGGAGCGCAAGGCACGTTCCATACGGAACAGGCGATCGCCTATGGCACGAAAATGGTCGGCGGCGTTACACCCGGCAAGGGCGGAACCACGCATCTCGACCTGCCCGTGTTCGACACCGTCGCCGACGCCAAGGAGGCGACCGGCGCCACCGCGACCGTCATCTACGTGCCGCCGCCGTTCGCCGCCGACGCCATTCTCGAAGCCATCGACGCGGAAATCGAATTGGCGGTTTGTGTCACCGAAGGCATTCCCGTCCAGGACATGCTCAAGGTGAAGCGCGCGGTCAGCGAATCCAATACCAGGCTGATCGGCCCCAATTGCCCCGGCATCATCACTCCCGACGAGTGCAAGATCGGCATCATGCCGGGCCATATCCACTTGAAGGGAACGGTCGGCATTGTGTCCCGCTCCGGCACTTTGACTTACGAGGCCGTGGGCCAGACGACGGCGACGGGCATGGGGCAGACCACGTGTATCGGTATCGGTGGCGATCCCCTCAACGGCACCAATTTCATCGACTGTCTCGACGCGTTCCTGGCCGATCCCGAGACCAAGAGCATCGTCATGATCGGCGAAATCGGCGGTACGGCCGAAGAGGAAGCGGCTGAATTCCTCAAGCAGTCGAAGATCAAGAAGCCGACGGTCGGATTCATTTGCGGGGTGACGGCGCCACCGGGACGCCGCATGGGACATGCCGGTGCCATTATTTCTGGCGGCAAGGGTACCGCTGGGGATAAGATCGAAGCCTTGAGAAGCGCGGGTGTCACCGTCGCCGACTCACCGGCTGCGATGGGCAGCACGTTGGTGGAGGTCCTGCGCGGGTAGGTTTCGAAACACCTCATGCGGGAGGGGCGCGGCGCCTCGCCGCGCCCTTAATTCATTTATGGGCGCTAACAAAGACACTTTCCTGACCGGTGCGAACGCACCCTACATCGCCGAACTGTATTGCCGATACCTGGACAAGCCCGGCTCCGTCGATCCCAGTTGGGCACTGTTTTTCAACGAGTTGCGGGACGACAGCGCGGCGTTGCTGGCCGAAGCCAGCGGCGCGAGTTGGGCGCATTCGCAGTCCCGCCTGATCGTCGACGGCGCGGCGGCAGCCCAGCCGCTGGCCGCCGAAGCCGCGGCCATGGGGGTCGATGTCCGCCAGGCGGCGCAGGACTCGATCCGGGCATTGATGCTGATCCGGCTGTTTCGGGTGCGCGGACACCTGATCGCCAACTTCGATCCCCTGGGGCTGGAGGGGCGCAAGTACCATCCGGAACTGGACCCCAAGACCTGGGGCTTTTCGGATGCGGACATGGATCGGCCGATCTTCATCAACAACGTGCTCGGTCTCGAAACGGCGACACTCCGCCAGATCCTGCAGATCCTCAAGGAAACCTATTGCGGCTCGATCGGCGTCGAGTTCATGCACATCATGCATCCGGAGGAAAAGGCTTGGATTCAGCAGCGGATCGAGGGCATCCGCAACCAGACCGATTTCACCGTCGAAGGCAAGCGGGCGATACTCGAACGCTTGGTTGAAGCGGAGGGGTTCGAGCGTTTTCTCCACCTCAAGTACACCGGCACCAAGCGTTTCGGACTGGACGGCGGCGAGGCGACGATCCCCGCCATCGAACAGATGTTGAAACGCGGCGCCCAACTCGGCGTCGAGGAGGTGGTCATCGGCATGCCCCATCGCGGCCGCCTCAACGTGCTCGCCAACATCATGCACAAGCCCTATGTGGCGATTCTCGCCGAGTTCGAGGGGCAAGCGGCCCTCCCCGAGGAGGTCGAGGGGTCCGGGGATGTCAAGTACCATCTCGGCACCTCGTCCGACCGGGTGTTCGACGACCGCGAAATCCATCTCACCCTCAGCGCCAATCCGTCGCACTTGGAAGCGGTGAACCCGGTGGTGCTCGGCCGCGCCCGCGCCAAGCAGACCCAGTGGGGCGAAGACGGCCGTAGTCACGTGATGTCCATTCTGCTGCATGGTGACGCCGCCTTCGCCGGCCAGGGACTGGTAGCGGAATGCTTCGCCTTTTCGGAGCTTCGAGGCTATCGCACCGGTGGCACCATCCACTTGATCGTCAACAATCAGATCGGCTTTACCACCAGCCCTAAGTATTCGCGATCGTCGCCGTATCCCTCAGACGTGGCGAAGGTGGTGCAGGCGCCGATTTTCCACGTCAACGGCGATGATCCGGAGGCGGTCGTCCATGTGGCTCGCATCGCCACCGAGTACCGCCAGGAGTTCCAGCGCGACGTCGTCGTCGACATGTTCTGCTATCGCCGTTTCGGCCACAACGAAGCAGACGAGCCCATGTTCACCCAGCCGATCATGTATCGAACCATCGGCAAGCATCCGTCGACGAAGGAGATCTACGCCGACCGGCTGATCGCCGAGGGTGTGGTGTCGGCCGACGATGTGGCCGCCATTGAAACCGGCTTCCGCAACCGTCTGGAAACCGATTTCGAGGCCGCAAACAAATACCGGGTCAACAAGGCCGACTGGCTGCAAGGCAAGTGGGAAGGGCTCAAGACCCTGATCGGCGAGGAAGAACTTCGCGAAGACGACACATCGGTCTCCCTGGATATGCTGAAGCTGATCGGTGAAGCCCTTTCGCGCCCGCCCACCGAAATCACCGCCAACCGCAAGATCCAGCGCCTGCTCGACAACCGCCGTAAGATGATCGAAACAGGCGAAGGCGTCGATTGGGCGACTGCGGAGGCGCTGGCGTTCGGCTCGTTGCTGTTGGAGGGTGTGCGGGTGCGGCTGTCCGGGCAGGACTCGGGACGCGGCACCTTCTCCCATCGGCATTCGGTTCTGGTCGATCAGGAGGACGAACGGCGCCACATCCCCCTCAACAACATCAGCGACAGCCAGGCCGCCTATGAAGTGATCGACAGTCCGCTGTCGGAGGCCGGTGTTCTCGGTTTCGAGTACGGTTATTCCCTTGCCGAACCGGATGCGCTGGTGATTTGGGAGGCTCAGTTCGGCGATTTCGCCAACGGCGCCCAAGTGATCATCGACCAGTTCATTTCCTCGGCCGAGTCCAAGTGGCTGAGGCTCTCCGGTCTGGTCATGCTGCTGCCCCACGGCCTGGAAGGGCAGGGTCCCGAGCATTCGTCGGCGAGGCTGGAGCGCTATCTGCAGCTCTGCGCCGAGGACAACATGCAAGTGACCAACATCACGACACCGGCCAATTACTTCCATGCCCTTCGCCGCCAAGTACGCCGCAACTACCGCAAACCGCTGGTGGTGATGGCGCCGAAGTCGCTGTTGCGGCATAAGCTCGTGGTGTCCAACCTGCAGGACATGGGCCCGGGTACGCGCTTTCGCCGGGTCCTGCCGGAGGTGGATCCGCTGGTTGGCGACGACAAGGTGCGGCGCCTCGTCCTTTGTTCCGGCAAGGTGTACTATGACTTGCTGCAAGAGCGGCGCGAACGAGGCATCGACGACGTCGCCATTGTCCGTGTCGAGCAGCTGTATCCATGGCCAAGGCAAACCGTCATGGAGCACCTGCGGAAGTACGGCAACGCCGAACTTATTTGGTGCCAGGAGGAGCCGGCCAACATGGGGGCATGGACCTTCGTGCTGCCGCGCCTGATCAACATCCTTGAGGAATTGGAGCGGGACCGCAGTCTGCCCACCTATGTTGGGCGCAAGTCGGCGGCGTCGCCCGCCACGGGTTCCCACAAGGTTCATGTGGAGGAACAACGAATTCTTGTCGACCGGGCGCTTGCCGTGGAGTTGGAGAGCATTCCGCAGCCGTTTCGGCGGGTGACATAGGCCGCTTTAGCGGGCTCAAGCGCTCTGGAAGCGTGACCACAAACGAAGCATGGGATCGGAAATGGCTACGGAAATCATAGTGCCCACGCTGGGCGAATCGGTGACAACCGCGATCGTCGCGAAATGGTTCAAGTCGGTTGGTGACGCCGTTCAGGTGGACGAACCCCTTTGCGAGTTGGAGACGGATAAGGTCACCCTGGAGGTCAATGCGCCCGCGACCGGTACGCTGAGCGACATCGCCGTTCCCGAAGGCAGCGAGGTCGAGGTCGGGGCGAAGTTGGGCGCCATTGCCGAAGGCGCCGCTGAGGCGCCGACGGCTAAACCTGTCTCAGCCGCCCCTGCGCCGGCGCTTGCACCCGCACCCGCACCCGCCGTGGCGGCAGCAACACCGGCTTCTGGCGCCTTGTCGCCGGCGGTGCGGAAGTTGATCGAGGAACATGGTCTCGGCGCCACCGTCATACCGGCTTCCGGCAAGGACGGCCGTCTGACCAAGGGTGATGTTCTGGCTTATCTGGAAACGCGGCCTGCCGCGGTGCCGATGGCTCCACCGGCGGTCGCTGCGCAGCCCGCACCGACCGCACCTGCCGCGACCACGCCACGTCCGACCGGCCCCGGCGAAGAGCGGGTGCGCATGTCGCGGCTACGCCAGATGGTGGCGGCTCGCCTCAAGGAAGCCCAGAACACGGCGGCGATGCTCACCACCTTCAATGAGATCGACATGTCCGCGGTCAACGACTTGCGTGCACGCTACCGCGATGCCTTCGAGAAGAAACACGGTGCCCGGCTCGGCGTCATGTCCATTTTCGTCAAGGCTTGTGTGCAGGCGCTGAAGGAGTTCCCGGCGGTCAATGCCGAGATCGACGGCGGCGACATCGTTTACAAGAACCACTACGACATCGCCATAGCCGTCGGCTCGCCGCAGGGGCTGGTGGTGCCGGTGGTGCGCGATTGCGACGGGCTGAGCATGGCCGAGATCGAAGGCAAGATCGCTGATTTCGGAAAGCGCGCCCGCGATGGCAAGCTGACCATCGAGGAAATGCAGGGCGGCACCTTCACCATCACCAACGGCGGCGTTTTCGGCTCACTTTTGTCGACACCGATCCTGAACCCGCCGCAATCGGGCATCCTCGGCATGCACAAGGTGGAGATGAGACCGATCGTCATGCCCGATGGTTCCATCCAGGCGCGGCCGATGATGTACGTGGCGCTCAGCTACGATCACCGCATCGTCGACGGCCGCGAGGCGGTCTCCTTCCTGGTCCGTGTCAAGGAATGCGTGGAAGACCCGCAACGAATCCTGCTTCAGGCATAACCCAGTAACGGTCAGTCAGAACCAATTGGTTTAGAGTGATCACGTTTTGTTCTGTATTGTTGCGGCCTCCTGTTCGCGGAGTGCGCGCTTGATGCGCTTGCGCAGTTTGTCGAGGGCGCGCACTTCGATCTGGCGCACGCGCTCCCGAGAGACCCCGAGTTCTTCGCCGAGTTCGCAAAGCTTTCGCGGCTTGTCCTTGAGGTGGCGTTGCACAACGATGCGGCGCTCGCGGGTATCGAGGACGTCCATGGCGTCGCGCACCAGCGCCCTACGCTTTCGCAGTTCGTCCGATTGGAGCATCTGTACTTCATGGTCTTGCGCCGGATCGGCAAGGATATCCTGCCACTCACTGGTCCCGTCGTCGCCGGCGCGGAGCGGTGCGTTGATCGACAATTCCTTGCTGTTGAACCATTGATTGACCCGCACCACATCGGCCGTACTGACGTCGAGTTCCGTGGCGATGGCGGTAACGGCCGAGTCCGGCAGTTCACCCCCATCGGTCGCCCCGAACTTGATCTTCAGTCGTTGCAGGTTGAAAAACAGGCGTTTGTGGCTTTCCGTTGTAATGCCCCGTACCAGGGACGAAGTGTTGATGACGAACTCGCTGATGCCGGCGCGGATCCACCACATGGCATAGGTTGAAAGGCGGAAACCGCGGGTCGGGTCGAAACGTTCGATGGCATGCATAAGACCCACGTTGCCTTCGGAAACCAGATCCTCGAGAGGCAAGCCGTAACCCAAGTGCTGTCTGGCAACCCGGTGCACGAGGCCCTGGAAACTGGCGACGAGCCGATCGAGGGCCAACGGGTCTTTATGCGCGTGCCAGCGTGAAACCAGCATCGCTTCGGTTTCGGCATCGAGGAAAGGACCGCTCGCTCTCTTATGCGGTGTCGCGGCGATGGGCCGAGACGTCTTGGCGTTGCACTGCTGTCTTTTCACGTAAGTGGAAGGTGAATTCCGCGTTACCAGATTGGTTTTGAAAGCCATTGGCGTTCTCCAAAAAAATTTTGCCTCGTGTCGGTTCGACAGCGCCATCGCCGGAGGGTGTATGGCGCCGAATGCCGGGTGGTTTGATCCCCGATCCGGAACATATGAAGAACGCATACCCATCTATGGGAACAATGTCAAATTAAATAGGAATAAAACCTGATATACGCCACCATGACGGAATACCGATATGTTGCAGTTCAACCATTTTTTAACGGTAGTTGAGGCATTCTCAGATGGTTAGGGGCGCAGCTTCGTCCATTTGCGTAACGGAGATGTGCGGTCCCATCGGTCCACGGATGGCGAAGGTAATGATACGGTGAAGCAGGAATACCTGGAACTGACGCGGTCAATCGAACGCCTGCATCGGCGGTTTCTCGATGTTCTGCGCTCGGAACTCAATCGGTTGGGGAAGCGCGATATCAATGGCGTCCAAAGTCTTCTCCTGGCCAATATCGGCGATGAGGAAATCGCCATTCGAGACTTGGTCGAGCGCGGCTACTACCAGGGCTCGAATGTGTCCTACAACATCAAGAAGCTGGCGGAGATGGGCTACATCACGCAACGGCGTTCGGACCACGACCGCCGCTCCGTAACCATCGCGCTGACCGACAAGGCGCGGGAACTGGTTCAGCAAATCCGCGAGCTGGAAGAGCGGATCGCCGACGGCCTCGGCGATGAGAACCTGGGTGGCGACGACATCATGTCCGTCTGCCGGACATTGAGGGCGGTCGAGCGGACCTGGGCCGACCACATCCGTTTCGGCATTCGATGAACTAGACGTTTCCACTGACCGGTTTCGCTGGTTCCCCGAGCCGGCGAGCCTCGAATACTGAAGGTATTACTGAAGTAATTACCTGAATAGCGGCAGCGTGCGCGCGTCCGCTATGCTGTTGCCTGTCCGAACGGCGAATTCAGCCGCGCCGTCGACGGCCTTCAATGCCTCGCGTTCTTCAGCTTTGCCGCCGTAACCAGTACCGACCAGCATGCCTCCGGCCAACCCCGCGTTGCGGCCGGCCAGGAGATCGCGGACGCGGTCACCGACGATCCATGACGCCCCAAGATCCAGTCGCAGGCGCCGGGCCGCCGCGATCACCATGCCCGGATTGGGCTTGCGCGCCGGATGGTCCGGGTGACGGTAGGGCGGCCGGCCGGACGGATGAAAAGGGCAGGCGAAGACGGCGTCGATGCGGGCGCCGAGAGCGCCGAGCCGGCGCGCGATTTCTTTCTGAACCGCGAAAAAATCGAGCCAGTCGAACAGGCCCTGACCAATTCCCGATTGATTGGTGACGACGACCACGGGGATGTTCAACGTGTTGGCCGCCGCGATGGTATCACCGGCGCCGGCGACAAGTCTTACATCCTCCACCCGACACAAATGGCCCACCTCCTCGACGATGACGCCGTCCCGATCCAGGAACAGGGCCGCCCGATGAGTTTCAGCGGGCGCGTCCTCGAACACCTGGAACCAGATTCCGTCGGCGTCGATCGATAACGGGTCAGGCATTGGCGAACCCCTCGGACATCTTGAGGGCGACGGTTCCGCTGATTTCGATCGCGATCGTCAACGCCAGATACACCCAGCTCATTGCACCCTCCCATGTCCACGACAGGCTTTCCGCACAAAGTGCGGGTCCGCCGAGGCTATCGTATTCGGTGACATGGCAGGTTTCCTGCTCGTAGATCAAGTAAAGGTGAATACCTCGAAATGATAAAAAGACCGCCGGCACAAAATGTAATAATTAAGCTATTTTTCAAAGTATTTATATGAACGATCTATGCCCTATGGTCTAATGGGTCTGTGAAACTACGGCGGCGGTGACAAGCAAATTCTATTCGCCTGATGGGTCATAACAATGGCCACCGCCGGTAACGACCTTTAGAGTGGGCCGTGTCGATAGGTTGGTTTCAGATCCAAATTCCAATCGCGCTTTCCGGCCTCAATGCGCTGAGGGGGCAACCAATGGTGCAAACGACAAGACCCGCACAGAGTTCCGGTCGCACGCCGGACACAATGGGGTCACATCCCAGCGAGGCCGCTCATCCAAAAGTCGATCAATCTCTTGGTTCAAAGTCGGCCGACGCCAAATTCTTGGCCATGGATCGGGAGTTCTACCTGACGACCGTCGTAGCGACCGGGCTCTCGGTCGCCATGTTGATCATGGCCTGGTCCCCGATGTTGGTTGCCATGGCGTCTTTGGAAGAAATCATGGCGTCGATCCATTCTTCGACCGGAAGCCTCAACGGGACCTTGCCGACGATCACGACAGGGCAGTTTTGGTTCGCGGTCGCGGCAGTCGCGGCGATGTTGATGCTTTCGGTCACCGTTTTCGCTTTTCCGCCGATTGTGTTGGGGCACGACTTGGCACGCATGATCGGCTTGGGACGCAAAAGCTTATGGGGCATCTACAAGCCCGTCAATGATCAAGAAACCATAAAAGAATATTTGGCGCGGATAGAGCCACGCTTGAAGGTGGACCGTGTCTGGTATGCTCTGACCGGAGACGGTGAAACGGCTGTTCTGCACAGATCTATTCTGCTAAATATAGAAGATTATTTGATTATTCGAAAAGAAACTTCGCCTAAGCGAAAGCAGAGCAGACTGCAAGAATGGTCTAATAGAGAGAGGGAAAGCGTTCATTTTACGATCCATCACGAATTCTACCATGTGTATTGCAGTGAATCTCGTTTTTTCAGGCTCTTCTCTGGTCTTGCTTTTGCGTGTAGCAT
>JAHCKI010000063.1 GCA_026125865.1 Rhodospirillales bacterium | reverse complement strand
CTTCGCTATCAGTTGTTCACGTCCGTGCTGCGATTCCCGTTGCCACATTTTCGGAAAACGTCCCAGGGCGAAATCATCGCGATGATCACCTCCGAGGTGGAACCCTTGGGTGGGTTCGTCGGGGATGCCGTTGCGTTGCCGGCGTTCGAAGGCGGAACCATGCTCACCCTACTGGTGTTCATGTTCGTACAGGACCCGATCCTCGGCCTCGCCGCCGTCGCCCTCATTCCGGTTCAGGCGTATGTCATTCCCAAGATCCAGCGGCAGGTCAATTTGCTGGCCAAGGAGCGGGTACGCACCGTGCGCAAGCTGTCGGAGCGTATCGGTGAAGTCGTGGCCAACGTCGAAAGCATTCACGCCAATGATACCGCCGAATTGGAACGGGCCGATATCTCCCGCTGGCTCGGTACGATCTACGTAATCCGTTTTGAAATCTATCGTAAGAAATTTTTAATCAAGTTCTTGAACAATTTTATTGGCCAACTTACGCCTTTCTTCTTTTTCTCCATCGGCGGTTATTTGGTGATTGCCGGCGAACTGACATTCGGCGCGCTTGTTGCCGTGCTCGCTGCCTACAAGGATCTGTCGGCACCCTGGAAGGAATTGCTCTCCTGGTATCAGCTCAAGGAAGACAGCCGCATCAAGTATGAGCAGATCGTCGAACAATTTCGGCCGGTCGGCATGTTGGACGAAAAGTTGCAGGAGGTTTCCGATGGTGACGTTTTCCACCTTGAAGGGAAAGTGATTTGTTCTAATCTCAGCTTGGAGGAAGAGGGTGGCCTAAAGGTCGTCGACGGGGTCGGTTTCAGCTTCCATATTGGCGAGAAGTTGGTGCTGGTCGGTCCGGAGGGTGCCGGCACTTCCGGCTTGGCCAAACTTCTTGCGCGATTGCTGATGCCGACCGCTGGTAGCATCAAAATCGGCACACAGAATTTGGCCAACTTGCCCCAATCCGTCACCGGGCGCCGTATTGGATATGTTGGCAACGGGATGACCCCATTCCTGGGCACGCTACGAGACAACCTTTTCTACGGCCTTCGCCATCAACCACTTATTCCCGCCGTTTACCAGAACGACGAACGCCTTGCGGAACGTCAGAAATTCGTTGAGGAGGCGCAAAGGTCAGGCAACACGGACAGCGACCTTGATGCGGACTGGATCGATTACGCGACGATCGGCGCCAAGGATACTGAGGAGTTACTTGACCGCGCGATTGAGACTCTCGAAATCGCGCAATTGGATTCCGATCTCTTTTCCTTCGGCTTGCAGAGCGTTGTCGACCCGGAAAACAAACGCGATCTGAGCAATAAGATCCTGGAAGCTCGCGCCATGCTCCATGAGCGGCTTCAGGCACCAAAATATGCCGGTCTGGTCGAGCCCTTCGATCGTCAGCGCTACAACTCCAACATGTCGGTGGCCGAAAACATCCTGTTCGGGTCGCCCGTGGGCGAAGAGTTCGATCTCCAACATATCGCCGAAAACCCTTACATGATTTCGGTGCTCAAGAAGGTCGGGCTGATCGACGATTTCGTGACCATAGGTTTGCGGGCTGCCCGTATCCTGGTCGACTTGTTCCGCGATGTGGCGCCCGGTGACGAAATCTTTGAACGCTTCAGCTTCATCAGCGTCGAGGCACTTCCCGAGTATGAGGCGATTGTCCGCCGTGCCGGCAATGACGGCATTGATATGTTGACTCGGAGTGATCGACAGCAGCTTCTGGCGGTTCCGTTCCTTCTGGTGCCGGCGCGTCACCGTCTCGGTCTCCTCAACGAGGAGGGTGTGGCGCGATTGCTGGAAGCGCGCCACGCATTTGCCCAGGGACTTCCCGAAAATTTGTGCGGCGCCGTCGCGTTTTTTAACCAGGAAGAATACAATGCGGCAGCTTCGGTACAGGACAATATCCTGTTTGGCCGTCTTGTGTATGGACGCCCTCAAAGCCAGCGAGTGGTTGGTGAACTCATCGGCGAGACCATCGCTTCTTTGGAACTCGGGCGCTCGGTCATTGAGCTTGGACTGCAATTTTCGGTGGGTATCGGCGGCAGCCGGTTATCGGCGGCGCAGCGACAAAAAGTCGCGCTCGCCCGTGCCTTGCTGAAGCGGCCCGACCTTCTCATCATCGACCAGGCGTTGGCTACCCTTGACCCGGGAAGCCAAAAGGTCATCATGAAGAAATTGATCGAGAGTCTCGGCAACACCGGCTTGGTTTGGACTTCGAGCATTGAACCCGAAGAACCAGTTTTCGACCGTGTGATAACGATGGAGAACGGTAAGATTATTGACCAAAAAGAACTTCGCCCGTTTCCGACTGAGCAACCGCGAAGGGGAGACTTGTCGAAAGGCGTATAGCCCGACCGACGAGAAGATTTCAAAGGAGCGGTGTTGTGCAGTATGGTGATGCCATAACGGTTTTGCGGAGCCTGCCTCTGTTTTGCAAGCTTGATCCGAGCCGACTCAAGTTGCTTGCATTTTCCAGCATCTATTTGACGTTTGAAGCTGGCGAGGAGTTGTTTCAGGAAGGAGATCCCGCCGATGGCGCGTACATCATCGATGAGGGTGAGGTCGAAGTGCTGGCCGCTCGGGGCGGGCGGCAGATCTCCGTCGGCACGCTTGCTCGGCATGATCTTTTTGGCGAAATGGCCATTATTCTCAATCAGTCGCGAACGGCGACGATCCGCGCCAAGACCGAACTCAAGGTATTAAAGATCGACGCGAGCGTGTTTCTGCAGCTGGTGACCGAAAACCGCGACGCCGCGTTGGCGGTCATGCGCTCACTCAGCGACAAGATTAATCGGGTGACGGAACGTTATCAGCAATTGGAAGGCCGAGTTCACGCCGAGCACGTGCTGTCAGTCCCCGATACCGCTTCTGATTGATTTCCCGAGCCGTTTTCGATGATGGATTTCCGCGTCGTGCACCGACTGACAGCAGTGATCGCGCAACCGAAGACACGAAACCGCGTCGGGGCTTGATGCCGTGATTATTTTTGATCCCGCCATCCAGATGTGGGCGACCTTTGCGCTCGTCGTTATCGCCCTCGCGCTTTACGCTTCCGAGAAAATGCCGATGGAGGTCATCTCCATCGGTGTTGTCTGTGCGCTGTTGGTCTTCTTTCAGTTGTTTCCAGTGCTCGACCCCGCCGGTAGAAATGTTCTCGATGCGCATCGCTTGCTGCAAGGCTTCGCCAATCCGGCACTGGTGACCGTATTGGCCCTGCTTGTCATGGGGCAGGGAATGGTTCGCGCCGGTTTGCTCGACGTGTTGGCGCGGATCGTGCTGCGCGCGGGACGGGGCCGCCTCTGGTTTTCCATATTTCTCGTGTTGATGGTGGCCATCAGCATCAGCGCTTTTCTCAACAACATCCCCGTCGTCGTGATTTTCATTCCGATTATGCAAGGGTTGGCGATGCAATTCAGCATGCCACCGAGCAAGCTCATGATTCCGCTGAGTTATGCGGCAGTCCTTGGTGGTATGACGACGTTGGTTGGGTCGTCCACCAACCTCTTGGTTAACAGCGCGATGATCGAGTTGGATTTGCGGCCGTTCGGATTTTTCGATTTCACGGTTCCCGGCATCGCCATGGTGGCGGTCGGCCTCCTCTATCTGATGTTGGTGGCACCGCGAATATTGCCCGGACGAGCCAGCATGGTGGACAGAATATTAGCAGGGGGCAGCGGCAAGCAGTTCATCGCCCAATTGACCATTGCCGAAGACTCGACATTGGTCGGGATGAGCGCCCCAGGAGGCCTGTTCCCCAGCTTGCCCGATATTACCGTCCGCTTGGTTCAGCGTGACGAGGAGGCCATTCTACCGCCTTTCGAGGGGTTTACTGCGCAACCGGGCGATGTATTGGTAGTCGCGGCAACCCGCAAGGCGCTAACCGACGCTCTATCGCGCAAAGTGGCACAGATCGATCCCAAATACGCAAAACGAGAGCGCCCAACGCGCGCCGGCGCAAAAAGCCGCAATGGTGGTGACGACTTGCCATGGGACGGCGCGGCTCAGGTAATGGCCGAGGTTATGGTGGCGCCCGGGTCGCGGTACGAAGGACAAACCCTTCGGCAGATCGGCTTCTTCAGTCAGACCCATTGCGTGGTGCTCGGTATTCAGCGGCGCTCGCGGATGATCCGGACCAGGATGACCGAAATCCGTTTGGAAGCCGGCGATGTGTTGCTGGTGCAGGGCGATGCCCATGACATCAATCAGCTCAAGGCCAACAGAGAGGTGGTGCTGATTGAATGGTCGGCGGAAGAACTGCAAACACAAGTAAGCGCACCGGTGGCGGCCTTGATCTTCGCGGTCGCCATCGGCATCGCCGCCACGGGATTGGTGTCGCTCGTTGTAGCCACCCTAACCGGCGCGGTGGCGATGGTTGTGTGCGGAGCCCTGAATGTCCGCCAAGCCGCCCGCGCCGTCGATCCAAAGATTGTAACAACAATCGGCGCCGCGCTCGCCATGGGCGTCGCGCTACAGGAAACCGGCGGAGCGCAACACGTGGCGCGTCTGCTGGTCGATGCGATGCGAGGAGCGGGGCCGAGCGTTGTGCTGTCGGTATTTTTTCTGACCGTCGCCGTCCTCTCCAACTTGGTCACCACCAAGACGGCGGCCGTTCTGTTCACCCCCATCGCCATCGACATCGCCCGTGAAGTCGGCGTTCCCGCCGAGCCGTTCGCGGTTGCCGTCGTGTTCGCGGCGAATTGCTCGTTTGCGTCCCCGCTCGGCTATCAAACCAACCTGCTCGTACTGGGTCCGGGTCACTACCGGTTTATCGACTTTGCCCGCGCCGGGATTCCCTTGATTGTCCTCTTATGGCTCGTCTTCAGCGCTGTCGTCCCGTGGTGGTATGGGCTGTGAGTCCTCGCTAGCGCTATTGTCCCGCAATCGGTCAAGGGCGAGTGCAACTTCACCGAGAAGGACATCGGCGCTTTCCGGTTCCGCGCCGATAAGAGTCTGGAACTCCGGGAGATCGATGGCGTTGCACACGAAATCGAGGGCATTGCAGAGGATGGTCAGCTCTCGACGGGTGAGGCGAAGGACGGCTTCATCGGCGATTGCGGACTCGATACGCATAACATCCGCCTTTCTGGTCGTGTTCAATTGAGATTTTGATAGTAGCGGACGCCACGGTTGGGGCGAAACGCCGTACCGCAATCTGCGGCGCGGGCATTGTGGATGACCACCGTACCCGTGTCCGCATCCCAGTAGCCGTGGCGGCGGTTTTCCAATTGTTTGTTCCGGTCGGGGACGGCGACAATTCCCTCGATCAGTGCCGCGAATTCGGATTTCGATTGGATGCTCGCCAAAGGAAATGCGAGGCCGCTGATCTTTCGGCCCTTATTGAATTCACCACCATCAACAACGTGTTTGCGGTAGGCGTGGCCGTTGGCAATGGCACGGGCGATGGACGCGGGATCGTTGCCGGGACATCCCTTGGCGTCGGCGCAGCTTGTCACTGTGGCGAGCATCACAAGGGAGAAGATCACACGAAGAAGTAAAAGCATAGGCTTCGCCATCCGAGGAATACAATTGCTTTTACGGGATAACGGTGGCTTGGCCAAGACGGTATGGCTTGGAAAATTTCTGCCAAAAAGCAAGATCCCAGTGAACGTGAATGGCAACTTCGGACGTTGCGTCTCGCGATCGTGTGTTTTACCCATGCCTGACGCAAACCGCTGATTTGCAATGATCGCAAATGAGTGTTTGACGCTCGATGGGCTTGCGCCTATAAGCCCCGCGGGCCACGGCCTCCCAACGGGCCGCGACCCATCTGTGAGGATGGGAGACATACCATGACAGAGACTCCGCGGCCGCGCGTCCGTCCGGCCAATCCCTGCTTTTCTTCAGGTCCATGTGCGAAACGTCCAGGCTGGTCGTTGGAGGCGTTGGAGACGGCTTGTCTCGGGCGCTCACATCGCTCCAAGCTCGGCAAATCCAGGCTCGCTGAGCTGATCGAGCGTAGCCGGTCACTGCTCGGCGTACCAGAAACCCACCGTATCGGCATCGTTCCGGCGTCCGATACCGGCGCTGTGGAGATGGCACTGTGGTCGCTTCTGGGAAGCCGTGGCGTCGATGTGCTCGCCTGGGAAAGCTTCGGCCAGGGGTGGGTGACCGATGTTACCAAGCAATTGCAACTCCCCGACGTGCGGGTTCTGCGAACCGAATACGGCGCGATTCCCAACCTCGCGGATGTCGATCCGGCGCGCGATGTGGTGTTCACCTGGAACGGAACGACATCCGGTGTCGTGGTCCCGAACGGCGACTGGATTGCGTCCGATCGGGAGGGACTTACCATTTGCGACGCGACATCAGCCGCTTTCGCCTATGACCTGCCTTGGGACAAGCTTGATGTCACGACCTACTCTTGGCAAAAGGTCCTGGGGGGCGAGGCACAGCATGGCATGCTCATCTTGAGCCCGCGGGCTGTCGAGCGACTGGAGAACTTTACGCCGTCATGGCCGATGCCGAAGATCTTCCGGTTGACCAAGGGCGGTAAGCTGACCGAGGGGGTGTTCAAGGGTGAGACCATCAACACACCGTCAATGCTGGCCGTCGAAGACGCGCTCGATACCTTGATTTGGGCTGAAATGATCGGTGGCCTCGATGCATTGATCGCGCGAACCAAGGCCAATTTCGATGTGATCGCCAGTTGGGTCGAGACGACCCCTTGGGTGAATTTCCTGGCCGTCGATCCGGCCATTCGCTCGCGAACCTCCGTTTGCCTGATAATCATTGATCCCTGGTTCATGTCACTTGATGACGGTCGTCAGGCTGCTGCCGCCAAGCGCATATCGGCACTCCTGGAAAGCGAAGGTGCGGCCTATGACGTCGGTGCCTATCGAGACGCTCCGCCAGGACTTCGAATCTGGGCCGGTGCCACTGTCGAAACGAGTGATCTTGGCAATCTCCTGCCTTGGCTCGACTGGGCGTACGCCACCATGAAATCCGAATCCACGGCGACCGCGTAGATACGGTTCCCGGATTCCGTTTCGCCAAACAGCAACTTAAAAAAATAAATCTTAAAGGATGCACGCGATGGCAAAGGTACTCATTTCCGACAAGATGAGCCCACGCGCGGCGGAAATTCTGACCGCGCGCGGCGTCGAGGTGGACGTCAAGACGGGTATGTCGCCGGACGAACTCAAGGACTGCATCGGTGACTATGATGGGCTGGCCGTACGCTCGGCAACCAAAGCGACGGCCGAAATCCTGGAAGCCGCGAGAAACCTGAAGGTGATCGGGCGTGCCGGCATCGGTGTCGACAACGTTGATGTGCCCGCGGCGACGAGCCGTGGTATCGTCGTCATGAACACGCCTTTCGGGAATTCCATCACTACCGCCGAACATGCCATCGCCATGCTGATGGCGTTGGCCCGGCAACTTCCCCAAGCCAATGCCTCGACCCACGCCGGAAAGTGGGAAAAATCCCGATTCATGGGGGTGGAGGTGATGGGTAAGACCCTTGGCGTCATCGGTTGCGGTAATATCGGATCGATCGTTGCCGATCGCGGTCGCGGCCTGAAGATGCGGGTAATTGGCTACGATCCTTATCTGTCACCGGAACGCGCCGAAGATCTCAGTATTGAAAAAGTTGAACTGGACACATTACTGAAGCGCGCTGACTTTATCAGTTTGCATGCCCCGGCAACCAGTGAAACGCGTGGGATCATCAACGCCAACACTATAGCCAAGATGAAGAAGGGCGTGCGTATCATCAATTGCGCGCGCGGTGCCTTGGTTATCGAAGCCGATCTCAAGGCGGCATTGGAGAGCGGGCACGTGGCTGGGGCGGCGCTGGACGTGTTCGCCGAAGAACCGGCGAAAGAGAATATTCTGTTCGGCATGGATCAGGTGATCGTGACGCCCCACCTCGGCGCTTCCACGACGGAAGCGCAGGAGAAGGTGGCGTTGCAAGTCGCCGAGCAAATTGCCGACTACTTGGTTGACGGTTCGGTCGTCAACGCCCTCAACATGCCCTCGGTGAGCGCCGAGGAGATGCCGAAACTGAAACCTTTTATGGGCATCGCGAGGCAACTGGGGAGTTTCGCCGGGCAGATCACCGAAACGGCGCTCAAGGCCGTGGCCATCGAGTATCAGGGGGCAGCGGCGGAGGTGAATACGCGTCCGTTGACGGCGCTGGCTCTTGAAGGACTGCTGGCGCCACTCATGGAATCGGTGAATATGGTCAATGCGCCGACCATTGCCCGCGAACGCGATATCGATGTCAGCGAGGTCAAAACGGAAGGCGCCGGCCGCTATCAGTCGATGATCCGCTTGGTCGTGAAAACCGAGGCTCGAACGCGTAGCGTTTCCGCGACGTTGCTCGACGGCGATAGCCCGCGCATCATCGAGATCGAGGGCATACCCGTTGATGCCCGGCTCGGTCCCAACATGCTGTACGTCAATAACAACGACAGGCCGGGCTTGATCGGTGCTCTGGGTACGACATTGGGTGGCGCCGGGATCAACATCGCCAGCTTCCATCTCGGCCGCAACTTCCCGGGTGGGGACGCGATCGCACTGCTGGAAATCGATGAGCCGCCGACGGAGGCCGTGCTGCAAACGGTGCAGGCCCTGCCGAATGTCGTACGAGCCCGCGCCCTCAAGTTTTGAGAGCATTTTGGAGACGGATTGGACTGAACTGATCTGATCGCTTGGTCGAAAACCCTTGCTTTGACATGTGGGCATACGACAGCGGCCGTTCAGCCGTAGAGAGCTTCGAGCGCCGGGCCATAGTTCTTGCGGACGACATGGCGGCGGACCTTTAGGGTGGGCGTCATCTGTTCGTTTTCAACGGACATCGGCTCCTTGGCGATGAGAAACCGGCGGACTTTCTCCGGTTGCGGCAGACCCGCATTGACGCGATCCACGACCTCGCCGAGAGCCTTGACGAAATCCCGATCCATATGCAAGGCCGACAAGATCGCATCACGACCCGAGTTTCGCGCCCATGTCTTCATCCATTCTTCGTCTGGAACCAGGAGCGCGACCAAATGCGGTCGGCGGTCGCCGAAGACCATAGCTTGGGCAATTTCGGGCTCCGCTGTTAGGATACCTTCGACGCGGGTCGGCGAGATGTTGTCACCGCCGGAATTGACAATGATGTCTTTCTTGCGGTCGGTGATTACAAGATTGCCATTTTCGTCGAATGCACCGACATCGCCAGTATGGAGCCAGCCATCGCGTATCACCTCACGCGTGGCGGCGTCGTTGTTCCAATAGCCTTTCATCACCAGTTCGCCCCGCACCAGGATCTCGCCATCCTCGGCGATGCGCACCTCGGTATCGATGATCGGGGGGCCAACGGTGTGCATTTTGGCCTTGCCCGGTCGGTTGACGCTGATTACTGGCGCCGATTCAGTCTGTCCATATCCTTGCAGAATATTAATGCCCAAGGCATGAAAGAAGACTCCGATCTCAGGATTTAATGGAGCGCCGCCGGAAACCAGTGCCTTGAGTCGGCCACCGAACTGTTTTCGAACGTTGTCTCGGACAAGGCGGTCGACAACGGCATCGAACATGCGATCCCAGACTCCGAGGCTTTTCGGGTCATGATATCGCCTGTGGCCCAGATCAAGGGTTTTGAGAAACAGATAGCGCTTGATCGGACTGCTGCGACGCACCCCACGCGTGATGCGTTGATGCAGCACCTCATAAAGTCGGGGCACGGCGGTCATGATCGTTGGCCTCGCCTCGATCATATTGGCGCCCAAGGTTTCGATCCCCTGCGCGTAATAGATCTGAGCGGCAATGGAAATGGGAAAGAAAAGCCCGGCCATGTGTTCGTAAGAGTGGGATAGGGGGAGGAATGACAGGAATACCTCGTCGTCGAGGCCCAAAATCCTGAGGACATCCTCGGCGCCGGCGCAGTTGTGAAGGATGGCGCCGTGGTGCAACATCACCCCCTTCGGCGCGCCGCCGGTTCCGGACGTATAAATAACGCAGGCGACGTCGTCCCGTCCAAGGCGTCGGGCGGCATCGATAACGTTGGTATGTCCCTTGTGGCCGGTGGCGATCAGGTCATCCCAGGCGTAGATGTCGACACCGATGTTCTGTTTGACCGCGAGACGGTCAATGCTGATGACGAACCACGCCTTGGGAGCACGGCGGGCAGCCGCCAGAGCGGGTTCGGCTAGTCGCACCGTTGATACGATGATACCCTTGGCGCTGCTGTCTTCGAGGATGTGGAGGTGATCGGATTCGGTGTTTGTCGTGTATACGGGTACGGAAATACCGCCAGCGGCCATGATCGCCAAATCCGCGATCAGCCATTCGGGGCGGTTTTCGCTGACGATGACGATACGGTCGCCGCGTTCAACACCAATGGACTTTAGGCCGCGGGCGAGCGCCGATACCCGCGCGGCGACATCCCGCCATGTCAT
>JAHCKI010000062.1 GCA_026125865.1 Rhodospirillales bacterium | reverse complement strand
TGAAGCGCGTCTTCTCGATGAGCGGTCGGAGACAAAGATTGTCCAGCATCTCGTGGGCGTCGGCACTGGGGATTTCGTATTCGTACTCGTCCCGAACAATGCCCTGACGTGCGCTTTTGATGGTGAGGAAGGCACGGTCACCAGCCGTGCGCACGCGGATCGTTCTTTCCATTTCGGAACTCAGGTAGCCCTGACGGATGGGCGTTCCCGTTGTGCCCGCGCGCCAGTCGTCGTTTATGACAAGGTACTTCCGCTCGATTTCCTTTGCCATGAACCTGCCTCACGATGCGTCTTCGTTGTCGTTTCTTGGATCGATATTGGTCTCCGAGGACGGTTCTGCATCGGGTGATGCCGAGGGGGCACGGACGTCCTCAATTGTGGCACCGGGAAAGATTTCCATGATCTCGCGGATCAAGGGGTGCTTGGCGACTTCCGCCAGTTCCTTGGCGTGGGCGATCCGATCCTGCTGCTCCAGGGTGGCCTCACCGCCGTGTCTGGCGACACTGACCATCCACCGTCGTTGCGTATGCTCGTTGAGGAGGCGGGTCAGGGACTGCGGTAGCTCACTCGGCGCCAACGCATCCAACCGCAATTCGATCTTACCCGGCTCGAAATGCACCAGATGCACGAGGGTTTTCAGGTTGGCGTAGAGGTCGCCATGTCCCACGGCGGCGATCAGTTCGACCACCTCGCGAAAACTAGCGGGATCATTTTTCGCCGGTACCGGATCTTGTGGGCCAAGTGCGGTCTCTGGAACACGCAGGGCGGCGGAGGGGCCGGCGGTTCCGGGCTGATGCGCCAAGGTTTGCCCGCGCGACGACACGGCGGCCGAGGACGGGCCGGCGGGAGCCGCCGGTGGCGATGGTCGTGGTGGCGGCGCCTCCCCGCTCGTGGAGCGCTCGCCTTGCAAGACCTTGAGCGCCTCTTCGGGAGTGGGCAGGCTCGAAGCATGGATGAGGCGCACGAGAACCATTTCCGCCGCCTGCAACGGCGACGGCGCTACGCGGATTTCGCCGAGACCCTTGAGAAGCATCTGCCAAGCTCGGGTTATTCCGGACATGCTCAGCCGTCCAGCCATGTCCTTGCCGCGGATGCGTTCCGCTTCCGGAATACCGGGCGCGTCGGCCGCCTCGGGTGCGATCTTGATGCGGGTCAACCAATGGGTGAGGTCGAGCAGGTCCTCGAATACCAAGGCCGGATCACCGCCGACAGTGTAGAGATCGGAGATCAGCCCCAGCGCCGTCGGCGCGTCGCCGCGCATCACCGCGTCGTACAGGTCGAACACGACCGTACGATCGGCGAGGCCCAGCATCTCGCGCACGGTGCCGGCGTCGATGGTTCCCGACGTATGGGCGATGGCTTGGTCGAGCAGGGACAGGCCGTCGCGAACGCTGCCGTCGGCGGCGCGCGCGATGACCTGAAGGGCGTCCTCGGCTGCGGTGACGTTTTCCTGGTGCGCGATGTTCGCGAAATGGGTCCGCAGCACCTCGGCATCGACCCGGCGCAGATCAAAACGCTGACAGCGGGACAGAACGGTGACGGGTACTTTGCGGATTTCCGTCGTGGCGAAGATGAAGCGGACGTGCTCGGGCGGCTCCTCCAGGGTTTTCAGCAACGCGTTGAAGGCGTTTTTCGACAGCATGTGGACTTCATCGATGATGTACACCTTGAAGCGCGCCGAAGTCGGCCGGTAGCGCGCGCTCTCGATGAGTTCGCGAATGTCGTCGACGCCGGTACGGCTGGCGGCGTCCATTTCCAGAACATCCACGTGCCGATCTTCGGCGATGGCGCGACAATGCTCGCAGACGCCGCAAGGATTGGGCGTCGGGCCGCCGCCGCCGTCGGGACCAACGCAGTTCAAGGCGCGGGCGATGATACGGGCGGTCGTCGTCTTGCCGATGCCGCGAACGCCGGACAGCATGTAGGCCTGCGCCAACCGGCCGGAATTGAAGGCGTTGGTGAGCGTGCGCACCAATGCTTCCTGTCCCACCAACGCATCGAAGTTCGCTGGGCGATACTTGCGGGCGAGGACGCGATAGGGAGCAGTTTGCGGCCCGTGATTGGTGCTTGTGTCTTGTTCGGGCATGTCCCACAGGTGGCCGGAGTCACTCCGCCGGGATCATGTGTCAGGTGATCGCCGATGGTTGAGGCGGGAGACTGGACGAGCGACCCGAGCCAAACTCGTTACGGCTGCTTCCTTCCGGACCTGACCGGGTTGGCGAGGGACTCGTCCGTCGCCAGCCTCCCACGCCCACTATAGCGGCAGTGGAAGGCGAGGGAAACCAGCCTTGCAGGAAAAGATTCGTCCGGACGGACTCAGAACCTCGGGCGGTACGATGTTACCGAACTTGAACCACCCCAAAGCCCATGCCGGTCTCGCGCCCGAGCCCAACGTCAAGATCAAGCCCGAGAGCGAGGTCGAAAGCGCTTCCGTCCTTGAAGCCGTAACGGCCGTCGAGCAACGCCATGAAACGGATCTCCGATGAACCATTTGCGGGAATCATGATGCCGCTGAAGCATCCCTGCTCTTGCGGTTCGCCATTGACGGCGACACCGTCGAGGGCGACCGTCCGGAAGAATTCGGGAGACGAGAAAGCGTGCCGTTCGCTGTCGCCATTGTGGAAGCGCAGAACGTAGGGATGGTCGCGCATGAAGCCGAGCACCATCGGGTCATAATCACCCTGACGAACACGAACGTCGACGGTTTGCGCCGCCGACCAGTCGACGCTCGCCAATCGCCCGGACTGATCCGGAATGCAGCCGGCGCTGTCGTTGACCGCGTCTGTCCCGCATCCGGCGATGGTCAGTGCGACCAATCCTGCCATTCCACCGGCCCAAACAACTCGCATTGCGCTTTCTCCTGGTATTGCTGCGTCTGATGGCGCGCATAGATCAAAGTATATGCAACTTTAGCAGTCATTGCCGGAAATACAACGGATCTTCATAGCGATGTCCGAATGCGAAGGGGAGAACCGTGCAGGCGTTGTGGAAGGCGGCGGCGTGTGGCAGGTTGGCGCCATGATGGAAGGTCTTTTCTATGCCGGTTGCGGGCTCGATCGCGTCTCAAAGCGGCGCCGGGAGGCGCAATGGATCACCGACCGCCTGCACGATCATGGATCTCGGGTTGTCCCGGTATGGAAAGAGCGCAACCTGATTCGCGCCGGCGCCGAACCAGTCCCGGTGGCGCTAGCCGGCGTCGCGGCGTCCGAGGTGATCACGCGATCCGATGACGTGGTCATTCTTGGTGTCGACGGCGACGGCGCCGCATGGATCGCGGCGGATCTGTCCTCATGGGACGAGGCGTCCGTAACGGCGATCGAACGCGGCGCGAAGCTGGCCGATCTCCGGCGCGTCAGCGCCGTCATGCTGTCGTCCGACGCGGCGCTTCTGGCCTATGCCCGGGGTATCGTCCATTGGCATCGGCGTCACCGGTTCTGCGGCATCTGTGGTTCGCCGACGCGGAGCAGTGAAGGCGGGCATCTTCGTATGTGCGATAATCCCGAATGTCAGGCGCAGCATTTTCCACGGACCGATCCGGCCGTGATCATGCTGGTAACCCGCCAAGGTCCCGGTGGTGACGCTTGTCTTCTCGGCCGCCAGGACCGATGGCCGCGGGGAATGGTGTCTACGCTCGCCGGTTTCGTCGAGCCGGGCGAAACCCTGGAGGAGGCGGTGGCCCGGGAGGTGCTTGAAGAGGTCGGGATCCGGGTCACCGGGGTGCGCTATCGCGGCTCGCAGCCATGGCCGTTCCCCTCTTCCCTGATGTTGGGCTTTCGCGCGGAAGCGGAGGAGGGAGCGGAAATCGTGGCGGACGCGGACGAACTCGAGTACGCCCGGTGGTTCACGCCTACGGACATTGATCGCTTCCCGGAAATGGGGCTCAAGCTGCCGCGCGTCGATTCGATCGCCCGCCGATTGGTCGAGGAATGGTTGCGCGAAATGGTTGTATAATCCCTCATTCATACACCCTTTTCCCAAGGGGAAATTTGTTCGAGTGCCACGAACGGGGTTCCCATTCCCGCCAATCCTGAGGTATTCTCATACGAATATTGGGAGGAGAACAGCAAGTCTGGCCGAAAGTTCAACAATGATCATTATACGCGAATCAAGACCGACCGATGCCCGACGATAGCCTCCGTTCACGTTGACTCCTGGCGAAATACCTACGCTGGGCTGCTTCCGGATAAGCTTCTCATAGGCATGAACGAAAAAGCGCATTCCGCGCGCTGGGCGCGGATCGTTGGCGATTCCCGTAAGTCGGAGATGGTGCTGGTGGCCGATGTTCCCTCGGTGGGTGTCGTCGGTTTTGGCAGTTGCGGGTCAGCGCGGGCCAAGGCGCTGCAACAGGCCGGTGAAGTCTACATGCTGTACATAAGGCCCGAGTATCAGGACCATGGAATCGGGCGTAAACTGCTTTACCGCTTGTTCGATTCCCTGGTTGTACGCGGCATGTCATCAGCCGTCGTCTGGGTGCTGTCGGAAAACCCGTCCCGCTTTTTCTACGAGACCATGGGCGGCCGACGGATTGCGGAACGCACCAACCGAAAGTGGGACTCCGTCATTCGGGAGACGGCGTATGGGTGGGACGATCTCGCCCACGTGCGCGACCGTAGCGACGCGCGCAAGGCGCGTTAGTAAGAGCGCGTCGCCACCTCCGGTTGACGGCTTCTTCCGTCACTCCTCGTCGTCGCCGTTGCCGTCGCCGCGATAGCTGTGTTGCGGATAGACGCCGAGGATGCGGACTTCGCGCGAAAAGAAGTCCAACTCCTCGAATGCCAGACGGACATTGCGGTGTTCGGGGTGACCTTCGATCTCCGCATAGAATTGCGCGGCGTTGAAGTGACCGCCCACCAGATAGCTTTCCAGCTTGGTCATATTGAGGCCATTGGTGGCGAAACCGCCAAGACTTTTGTACAAGGCCGCCGGCACGTTGCGGACGCGGAACACGAAACTGGTCATCGTCGGCCCGGACTTGGGGTGGGGCACGATGGCGTCACGCGCCATGATGAGGAAGCGTGTCGTGTTGTGTTCCGCATCCTCGATATTGGCGCGCAGACTGACGAGGCCGTAGGTTTCGCCCGCGAGTTCCGAGGCGATCACCGCTTGAGTGGGATCGCCCGATTGCGCCACCTCGCCCGCCGCGCCTGCCGTGTCGAGGCGGACGACGGGTTCGAGATGAAGCTCTCGGATCATCTCCCGGCATTGGTTCAGTGCGTGGATGTGGCTGTGCACGTGGGTCAGCGCGTCGATACGGGCTCCCTTGATGGCGAGCAGGTGGTGATGCACCCGCTGATAGTGCTCGCCGATGATGTGCAGTCCCGAATCGGGCAATAAATGATGGATGTCGGCGACGCGACCCGCCACCGAGTTCTCGATCGGAATCATCGCCAGCTCCGCCCGGCCATCATGCACGGCGGCGAAGGCGTCCTCGAATGACCGGCAAGGCAGTGTTTCCATCTCCGGCCGCGCCGTTCGGCACGCCAGGTCCGAGTATGCGCCGGGGGAGCCTTGGAAGGCGATCGTTCGTGTTGGGTTGTTCATGGAATACGTCCGCGAAAATTAGCGCTGCGCAGGGGACAACAAGTCTCGGGCGCGGTCAAGGTCGGTTGGCGTATCGACGCCGATGGGAATGGTGTCGACCAGGGCGGCCGCGATCCGCATGCCGTTCTCCAAGGCGCGAAGCTGTTCCAGGCGTTCACGCTGTTCGAGGACGCCGGGGGCGAGCCGGACGAAACGAGCGAGGCTGGTGCGGCGGAAGGCGTACAGACCGATATGATGGTAGGTAGGGCCGGTTCCCCAGGGTATGGGCGAGCGGCTGAAGTAAAGCGCGGGGCCGATGGTGTCGGCGCCGGCGAAGGCGACGGCCGCCTTGACGACGTTTTCATCGTCACGTTCACGGGGATCGGCGATGGGCGCGACGAGGGTGGCGATATCGACCGACGTGTCGATAAGCGGTCGTAAGACGGCGCGCACCGCCTTTGGGTCGAGTGTCGGCAGATCACCTTGCAAATTGACGACCACGTCGTGCCGCCGCTCGGGGTCGATCATTTCGACCGCCTCGAATACGCGATCGGAGCCGGAAGCGAGTTCGGGTCGGGTCAGCACGGCGTGGCCCCCGGCCGCCGTTACCGCATCGGCGATTTCCCGGTCGGCGGCGGCCACCACCACCGGCCCGAGGTCGGCTTCCACCGCGCGTTGCCACACATGCATGATCATCGGCCGGCCGTGGATGTCCGCAAGCGGCTTCCGAGGCAGCCGCGTGGCCGCCAAGCGGGACGGAATAACGACGATCGGATGCAGTGAATTGGGATGCGAAGAGGGGGTCATGGCGACTTTCTACATCACGAAGCCTCGCCAACCGAGCGAAAACACCGCGTGGTCGTTGAACTGTTGTTGAGCTTGCGGCTAAATTCCCAAGGCGCTCATCGGATACGACTCGCGTTGGACACGCGCGAACCAAAAGGATATCAAAAATGCGATTCTCGGTATTGGAACAGATCGGCGCGTCATTGCTCATCTGTGCCTGGGCTATCTACGGCAGCCATTTTTTGGGCGAAACCCTCGTTCACGTGGACATGAAAGGAACGGCGGCGGCGTCCCATGGCGATAAATCCGAATCCGCGACGGAGGAATCGGCTTCCGCCGAGGCGGAGGAGGTCGATTTTGCTGCACTGCTTGCGTCCGCCGACGCCGCGGCCGGAGAAAAAGTATTCGGCAAGTGCAAGTCATGTCACACCATCGAGGCCGGTGGCGAAAACAAGGTCGGTCCCAACCTGCATAACGTCGTCGGCGCCAATATCGCCAGTAAGGACAGCTTCTCCTATTCGGATGCGCTCAGAGGTTTGGGAGGCGTATGGGAATATGAGCGACTCAATACGTTTCTCACCAACCCCAAGGCTTATGCCGCGGGTACCAAGATGAGCTTCGCTGGGCTTAGTAAGCCGGACCAGCGCGCCGCTGTTATCGCGTACCTGCGCCAAAACAGCGAAAACCCACCACCACTGCCGGAACCTAAGGAAGCAGCAGCCCCCGCCGAACCGCAGGCTGCTGCCGAAAAGGTCGCGGACTCTGAGAAAGCTGAAGAGTCGGCGGAAAAGGAAGGCGCAGAAGCCAAGCCGGCGGAAGAGGCACCTGCGGCGGAGCAAGCGGCCGGCGGTGGATTGGCCGCGTTGTTGGCATCGGGAGACGTAGAATCCGGTAAGAAGGTGTTCAACAAGTGCAAGTCCTGTCATTCAGCTGAAAATGGCGGCAAACACAAGGTCGGCCCCAATTTGTGGAGCATCGTCGGACGAGGCAAGGCGAAGGCCGAAGGTTTCAACTATTCGGGCGCGTTCACCGGTTTGAAAGGTGAATGGACATACGAAGACTTGGATGTCTACCTCACCGATCCGAAAGCGTTCGCTCCCGGAAACAAAATGACATTTGCGGGTCTGAAGGATCCGAAGCAGCGGGCGGACGTTATTCTGTTCCTGCGCGAACAGAGCGATTCACCGCTGCCGCTGCCCTGAGCTTGCCATGAGCAACCTGGACTCCGCCATTCTGTTGGCGGAACGCATGGCCGATTCGGCGCGGCCCATTACGCTCGGGTATTTCCGTGGGGACTTGGTCGTCGAGGATAAAGCCGACGCCAGTCCCGTCACGGTCGCCGATCGCGATGTCGAGGCCGCGATGCGGCAGTTGATCGAAAGCATGTTTCCTGACCACGGCATCTATGGCGAGGAACATGGCCAGGTTCGACTGGACGCCGAGTATGTGTGGGTCTTGGATCCCATTGACGGCACCAAGTCGTTCATTACTGGTAAGCCGTTGTTCGGCACGCTTATCGCGTTGTTGCGCGACGGCAAGCCGGTCCTCGGCGTCATCGATATGCCGGCGCTGGACGAACGCTGGGTCGGAGCTGAAAATCGACCGACGACATTCAATGGCCGAATCGTGGAAACGCGTCGGCGTGGCGATTTGGCGCATGCCTGGCTTTGCGCAACCTCTCCGCACATGTTTGTTGGCGGTGACGCGGATGCTTTTGAGCGGTTGCGTATCCAATGTCGCGACGCGATCTACGGCGCGGATTGCTATGCCTACGGGCTGATCGCCAACGGCACGGTCGATGTGGTGTGCGAGGCATCGACCCAACCCTATGATTACTGCGCCGTTGTGCCGGTCATAACCGGCGCCGGCGGCGTGGCCACGGACTGGCAGGGGAAGGCGCTCGGCCTCTCCTCCGATGGTCGCGTGTTGGCGGCGGGAGACCCCAACCTTCACGCCAGTGCGATGGCGGCTCTAGAGTAAGATTAGTCCTGATCGCATAACAGCTGCTTCGAACCAAAATCAATAACATACGCCAAATCGTATATATGATAGACGATATATACGATTTGGCGTATGAATTAATGATGGAATTTGATCCTCACCAGTTTCTGGTTGCTCTCGCCGAACCGACGCGGCTGCGGTCGCTCATGCTGCTGACGAGCAATGATCCGTTATGCGTTTGCGAACTCACCTGGGCGCTCGACGTTTCTCAGCCGAAAATGTCTCGACATCTGGCGTTCCTCCGCGATTGCGGGATTGTCGAGGATCGCAAAGTGGCGAACCGGGTATTCTACAGGCTCAGTCCGTCACTGCCGGAATGGGCCAAGTCCGTGCTGAACAGCGTTTCTGAAGGTACGCAATCGAGGGGCAGATTCGAGGAGGATCGCGAACGCCTGGCCGCAATGCCCGATCGACCCGACCGGACCTTGGTCATGGTGAGCGCTTGATCGCCACAAGGAAGGAAATTCTCGATGCCGATTGAATGGAAAACAGAGGGACGGATTCTGACGGCGATCATCGTGGTTTTTCTGGCGACGCTGACAATGCCGGTCGGGGCGCCGCGGTTTGACGGTGCTGTCCATGAAGCCCTCGCGCTCGTTCACTGGTACGCGCAGGAGCATGTCGTTCTTTGTCTGCTTCCGGCGTTCCTCATCGCCGGAGCGATGGCGGTTTTCGTCAGCCAGGGCGCGGTGATCAAGCATCTCGGCGCCGACGCCAACAAAATCGTCGCCTATGGCGTGGCATCCGTTTCTGGCAGCATACTCGCCGTGTGCTCCTGCACCGTCCTGCCGCTCTTCGGCGGCCTTTACAAGCGGGGCGCCGGTCTCGGCCCAGCAATTGCCTTCCTTTACTCCGGTCCCGCCATCAATGTGCTGGCGATCATCCTAACCGCAAAGATTCTTGGTGCCGAACTCGGGGTTGCCCGCGCCGTCGGCGCGATCATTTTCGCGGCCGTCATCGGCGTTATCATGCATGTGCTCTATCGTCTTGAAGAGGCAGAACAAGCGGCGGAGCGTGGCGGCTCTCTCGCGATTCCGGAAGAGGGTGGCAGGTCGACCTCCGATACCGTTCTGTTCTTCACCCTGATGATCGGCATCCTGGTGGCTGCCAACTGGGCGCAGGCGTCTGCCGAGGACAGCGCTGTATGGCAGGCGATCTATCAGTGGAAATGGCCGGTGACCGCTGCCTTCGCAGTGGCTTTCGCGGTGATACTGGTGGTTCGTTTCGGCTGGGACTGGCGGTACGTTTCGATGCTGGCCGCCGGTGTAGGGGCGCTTGCCTTCGCCGTGCCCGAGCACCCCCAGGTCCCCTTCGCAGCGGGAATCGTGGGCGTCGCGGCACTGGCCGCACTGCGACCAGGTGAAGGCCAGGAGTGGTTCGAGCAGAGCTGGAATTTTGCCAAGCTAATCCTGCCCTTGCTGCTTGCCGGCATTCTCATCGCTGGCTTTTTGTTGGGCCGGCCTGGACACGAAGGCATCATCCCGTCGGCGTGGGTGGCGGCTGCCCTCGGTGGCAACTCATTCGCTGCGAATGTAATTGCGTCGATCGTCGGTTCGCTGATGTATTTCGCCACGTTGACGGAGATACCGATCATTCAGGCCTTGCTCGGTGCCGGCATGGGGAAAGGTCCGGCTCTGGCACTGCTCCTCGCCGGACCGGCGCTGTCCTTGCCGAATATGCTCGTCATCCGCAGCATCCTGGGGACCGAGAAGACGCTCGTGTATGTGGCGCTGGTGGTGGTCATGGCGACCATCTCCGGCCTGATTTTTGGAACCATCTGGGGTTAAAGGAGATCCGTTGTGGTAGACATCAAAATCTTTGGAAGCGGCTGCGCCAAGTGCGTCAAGCTTGCTGAGAATGCCGAGACCGCCGCAAAGGGACTCGGCCTCGACTACAGCGTCGAGAAGGTTACCGATCAGAACGCGATCATCGATGCCGGAGTCCTGATGACCCCCGCATTGATGGTGGACGGCAAGGTGCGGTCTTCCGGCAAGGTCCTATCCGAAGAACAGGTAAGGTCTCTTCTCGCGTAACCGCCGCGACAGCGCGATCAGATTTGTTCAATCTGATCGCGCTGTGCT
>JAHCKI010000061.1 GCA_026125865.1 Rhodospirillales bacterium | reverse complement strand
ATTTTTCGTCACCAGCATTGAATTTCCCCGGTCCTCCGCCCACAACGGCCCTCCTCCACCAAAGGGAGGGGCCGTTGTGTCAGCGGCAGCCCTGGGCGCGCGATCGGGAGCACCGACTAGCGCGAACCCAACACACTCCATTCTTCTTCGGCCTCCATGTCCGCCGGCGTCGTCGCCACCGGCCCCATTCGCAGGTTGCGCTCGATGAGGAGCTGACGATAGGCCTGATAATTGGCCTCATTGCCAAGATAAATGCACTGGCAATAATTAGGGTCGGCATAGTAATACATTGGCTGCTCGCCTTTTTTTCGCATCCCCACTTCGTAGAGCGGCAACTTTCTCAAGCGCGACATCTTTTCAGGAGTATTGGCGGTTTTCATGCTGAAACCGGCGGCCGTCAACAGTTCTTCTTGTTGGCTGGCGGTCTGCTGCATGGCGGACGCACAACCGCCCAAGGCTACGCCCAGAGCGGCCGCCATCCACACGGTGGTCAATTGCTTCATCGTTTTACCCTCGTCGCTCGGTTTTAGAACCAGGTTTCCATTTGTAATCCGAATAGCCAGTGGTCCGTCCCGGTCCAACCGGTTAGAGCAAAGGTATTGGGTTCCGATAGGGGTTGGCCATAATTAAAGCCGTTCAGATCCTTATCCCAAGTGAGATAGGAAATGAGGCCACGCAGCGCTGGGCGCTGAAAGAAGCCGCCACTGGTGTCGAGATTGAAGGTCGGCGCCAGGGTAAACTTATAGAGGCTGCCGCTGGCTTTGGTCTTGACATCGGACTCGAGTTGAGGCGTGTTGGGACCCGTGTCGAGATCCTGGTATTGATAGGTGGCCTCATAAGCCATCATGAAATTCTGAGTGATGGGCTGTTCGAGGCGCAGGTTGAGAGACACCCAGGTATATTCATCCCCCTTGTAGAAGTAGTCTTGACTGTGTTGAGCCATCAACGCTGGCGCAATACGCCAGTGATCGTTAATCGGCGTTACCCCAAACGTATAAACCCTGACGGTTTGAGCATCTTTGGTCAGGTCACCCTGACCGCCGAGGACTTTCGGTTGAGCGCCCAAGCCGTAGCCATAGAGAACCCCAGCCTTGGAAAAGCCTTGGGAATAGCCGTAAAAGTTGGGCCGGTTATAACCCAGCATGAGATGGACGCCACTTTCCGCCGCATCGGTGAGCGGTATAAATACGCGATCACTGTTATCGGCGGCCCACATGCCGGACAGCATGAATTGCCAGGGACCTACATAGTTATTGGCGGTCAGGATGTAGCTTTGCACTTCATCGTTGGTGGGTTCTATCGTGCCAAAGTTACGCGCATACAAGGTCAGGTTAGTCGACCAGTTTTCGGTCGGTTTGACATCGTAAATCCCGGCGCCGGTACCGGCCAAAAAGATAATGTCCGAATCGAAGAAGTGAATGTCGAAGTTATTACGATCGAACCGTTTGCCAGCCCATAGCACCGCGTCCTGGAAAGTGCTGGAACCAGAAAAACTTTGTAGATTACCGAGTTCCGCATAGATCTGACGGACATTCAAATCGCTCTCGTCAGCGGTCCAGTCGTTGTTGGTCAGCACCCCGTCGGCGATCATCAACCGATATTTGGAATAAGCGCCGCTTTCGTGGGTTATCTTGCTATCGAAGACCGCTTCTACATATTTATCTGGCTCTACTCCCAGCCGTCCAATGGGGCCGCCGAGCGCTCCTGCTGGCGTCATATAAGGGCCGACCCCCTTGACATTATGGCCGGTGTCGTCAGTCAGGAAGCCGGCCCGCGCGTACCCGTGGAAGGAAAACTCTGGTCCCCCAGTCGCCGCCTTGGATTTCGCCGCCTCCTGAGCAGCTACTTCCTGAGCCTGGAGTTCAGCCTGCCGGGCCTGAATCTCGGCTTGCTTGGCCTGGATCTCAGCTTGTTGGGCCTGGATTTCGGCTTGCTTGGTTTTGGTCTTGCCCAGCAGGGTCCGCGCTTCGGCCTGTTTGGCCTGCGCCTCGGCCTGCTGGGCGCGCTTCTCAGCCTGCTGGGCCTGGATTTCGGCCTGCTGGGCGCGCTTCTCGGCCTGTTCCATGCGCCTCTCCAACTCCTCAAGCCGTTTTAACAAAGCATCGGTGTCTGCGGCATGAGCCGGGATTCCTGTCACTAATGCCAGCGCGATGCCGGCGCCTAGAGTGGATTTTTTCATGTCGTCTTCTCCCGCTTTTGTTGTAAGTATGAATAATTATGTTGTAATATTACAAAAGTATAGTAGTAATAAAACGGTAATACCATAGCGCACAATGGAAAATGCCGCCCCGGACGTCAATTACGGCGGACTCAGTCCTCGGGAACCTGTTCCAACCAGAGTGCCTGGTAGGGTTCAAGCTTCAAATCGGACCAGCTATCGAGCGACTGCTCTTCCAGACGGTTGACAAGTTCTCCGGCAAATCCCATGTCATGGACTCGATAGCGGGGAACCGTCTGGTCATGTTCGGTAAAATTGGCCAGCACCAGTAGCCGCCCCCAGGCGCTGGCGCGAATCAACCCGAAAACCTGCTCGTTGTGCGTCCAGACGGCGTAACAACGGGCCTGGGCATGCAGATTCAGGGTGCGCTTGGCGGCTTGAATCAGGTTGCATGTGGCCTGGAAAATCCGGGCGGTGAGCGTCTGCCAGTCGTGCCGCTGCTCAGCCTGACACCAATCCATGAAGGGGCGATGGGTCCATCGATTGTCGTCCGCGAGGTTCGGGTCATCCAGATAGCCGTGGTCGTTCAGCAAACCCAGTTCGTCGCCCATGTAGATCATGGGGATGCCATCGAAAGCAAGAATCATGGCATGCAGCAACAGGATACGGCGCACCGCCAGATCGGTTTCCCGCCAATTTTGTTGCTCGGCCGCCGCTTCCAGTCCGGCCAGGGACGCCAGAGTGCCGCTGATCCGCCGGTCGCCGGTCTTGGGATTATGTTGGAAGGTCATGCCCCGGGCGAAGGCGCCGGGAAAACGGCCGCTGTAAAAATCGCTGAGAAAGGCGCGATGCAGGAAACCGGACAGGCCAACAGCCGCGGCGTCCTCGTCGCGCACCGCCCAGCCGATGTCGTCGTGGCAACGGATGTAGGCCAGCCAGGCGCAGCCGACCGGCGTATCCGGCATGTTCTGCAAGGCGTGCGTCATCAACACTACCCGGCGCTCGGCCAGGCTGCTCCACAACAGGACCATGAACGAATTGTGGTAGGCGATCTCGCACTCCTTGTTGGTGGCTGTGCCCAGCCCCAGGTAGGGGAGCAACTTATCGGGCGAGACGATGGCTTCGGCCTTGAACAGCAGGCCGGGGGCGGCGATCCGGGTCAGCGCCCGGAACGCCTGCAAAATCGCATGCGCCTCGGGTTGATTCTGGCAGTCGGTTCCCAGACGCTTCCACATGAAGGCGACGGCATCCAGGCGCAGGATCTCCACTCCCTGGTTGGCCAGAAACAGCATGATATCCAGCATCTCGGCCAAAACCGCCGGATTGGTGTAGTTCAGGTCCCACTGGTACTCGTTGAACGTCGTCCATACCCAGCGTTGGCAACGGTCTTGGAAGGTGAAGTTGCCCGGCGCGAAATCCGGAAATACCTCGGGCAGGGTCATTTCATACTGATCGGGCATCGCCCGGTTGGGAAACATATGGTAATAGCCTTGATAAAGCGGATCACCGGCGACCGCCTTGCGCGCCCACTCGTGCTCCTTCGCGGTGTGGTTGCACACCAGGTCGATGCACAAACTGATGCCTTCATGGCGGAGCGCCGTCGCCAGTTCGCGTAAATCCTCCATGGCGCCGTAAGCGGGATTGACCTGACGGTAATCCATGACGGCATAACCGCCGTCATTGGCCCCGGGGCGCGGTTTAAGCAGCGGCATCAGGTGCAGGTAAGTGACCCCAAGTTCCTTCAGATACGGAATCTTATCCTTGACGCCCGCCAGGTTGCCGGCAAAACGGTCCACGTAGCCGACATAACCGATCATACCGGGCTGTTGGAACCAGTCCGGTTCGTTGACCCGCCGCAGGTCGAGCCGGCGCAATTTCTCCGGCCGGCCAGCGTAGGCCCGGGCCACGATGCCAAGCAGGTTTTCGAGATGCGCGGCAAAGTCCGGGCGCCCGCCGTACAGCTTCGCCAGCGGCCTCAAAACATCTGGCATGTACAAATCAAACCGGATTCGAAAGAGGGTCTGTTCGAGAGGTTCCATCCGGCCCAGGGGGCCAAGTAGCAGGTGATCGAACAGGTTGTTCAGATCGATCTCATCGATCAGGGATGGATTGTTCATCATTGTTTCTTCGGGTGAGATTGCGGCGATGGTAGTGGGAATATCGAACTACACTATTGAGACTAAACGCCCTTTGCCGCGTGTAAAGACAAGTGGGTGTCAATTCTCAAATTCTTCCTGGGACGAGGAACCGCGGACATGGCGCAGACAATCTGTCTGGGCGAACTGCTGATCGATTTTGTTCCCACCGTGACCGGTACCGGCCTGACCGACGCGCCGGCTTTTATCAAGGCCCCCGGTGGCGCACCGGGTAATGTCGCGGTCGGACTCGCCCGGCTCGGTGTGCAAAGCGCCTTCATGGGTAAGGTGGGCGATGATGCCTTCGGGCATTTCCTGGCCGATACCTTGGCCGAGGCCGGGGTGGATGTCGGCCCGCTGCGCTTTTCCAGCGAGGCGCGCACCGCGCTGGCTTTCGTCTCGTTGCGATCGGATTGCGAACGGGAATTCATGTTCTACCGCCATCCCAGCGCCGACATGCTGTTCGCACCGGAAGATGTCGATGTTGATCTCATCCGGCGTGCGAAACTCCTTCATTTCGGTTCGATCAGTTTGATCAACGAGCCCTGTCGCAGCGCAACCCTGCGAGCGGTGACGGTGGCCCGTGATGCAGGCCTGCTCGTTTCGTACGATCCCAATCTCCGGCTTGCGCTGTGGCCGGATGCCGAGGCGGCCAAAGTCGGAATGATGCTGGGTTGGCCGAATGCCGACATCATCAAGGTCAGCGAGGAGGAGCTTGACTTCCTCACCGGCGAAAGCGATCCGGTCCGCGCCGGACGCCGCCTCTGGCATGAAAGGCTCCGGCTTCTTATCGTCACTTGTGGTCGCAAAGGCTGCTTCTACCTCACCCCCGATTTCGAAGGCGAGGTTGCCGGACTGCCGGTCGAGGCCGTGGATGCCACGGGAGCCGGTGACGCTTTTGTCGCCGGGCTGCTCTCAGGGCTCCTCGCCAACCCGAAGGTTATCGAAGACGAGGCGCGCTTGCGGGATCTGTGCCGCTTCGCAAATGCCGCCGGCGCGTTGGCGACGACGGAACGGGGCGCCATCCCGGCGCTTCCCGATTGGGATCGCGTGCTGCGCTTTCTGGAACGACATGACGGTCAGCAGTCGTCGCGTATCGCGCGTTGAACGCCCCTTGCCAAGGAGGAATAAAGATCATCGGCCAGGCTCCAGTCCTGAATGAAGGTGAGCCACTTGATCGAACAACGGGAGGACGACCATAGACACCATCGAGCGACTATCAGACCTGCGCAACCTCGGCCCAGTCACGGTTCGCTGGCTTGGCGAGGTGGGGATTGAGACGGCCGACGACTTGCGATGTCTCGGCGCCTTGGATGCTTGGCGGCGGATCAAGTTTGCTTTCGGCCGTCGGGTCGCGGTCAACGCGCTGCTGGCCTTGGAAGGCGCCCTTCTTGATTGCGACTGGCGCGCGCTGCCGGAAGAAAGGGCAAAGGAACTTCGGCGGGCCGCTGCGCATCATGTGTGCATTCGGATGGCCGTCCATTCGAACCGGACCGAGGAGACTTGAGCATCCACACGTCCTTCTTAAATGAGCGACCCGAATGACCATCTACGAAGGCGCACGCCCGATCCCTCGTTTCCGCTCGTTCGGAGGCACACCGTCCTTGCATCCGACCCGGTTCCGGATCCGGCAATTCTTTTTCACCAAACGACTTTCACGGGATCCCAGGGGTCGTAATACCCCTGACCGTGATATTTTAGGGTTGGGGATTCCTCTGTTCTTCCTCGGTGAGATCCGGTTCCAGACGCCCTTGGAACGATTTCGTGCGCTCCCTGAGGCAGTTGCCGAACGCCACCAACAGATTGAGTGTCTGGATGGTTTCCGGCTTGGAGAGGGATCGAAGCACCCCCCACATCCCTTTCGGCGCTCGCGGACTGTTGCACCAGTCCGCGGCCTCATAGAGCGAAAGTTCGGCGTCCCGGGCAAATTGGGCAATGTCCTGCGTGGCCAGACTGGTGACCATGGTTTCCATGAAGTGGTACAAGCGCTCGACCATCTGGTCCGTCATGGCGGCGCGGGCGGCCTGAAGCATTTCGGCCATTTCGAACACCGCGTCGAGGGAACCGGTCGTATACATCGTGGTCAGTCCGTCGATCGCACGGTGCACGGCCGCCCGCGTATCCTCGTCGTTGAGGCGATCGAGCACTTCCAGGCCATGCGAACCGGTCGTCACGAGCCGTTCGACCATGGCGTCGGTCAAAGCCTGGGAAGCGGCGAGACCCGCTTGCTGCATCTCCATGGGGATGCCATTCAACGGCGTATCCATTTCCACTGCCTCCCCCCGCTACAACAAGCCACCGGCCGACAGCCAGTACATCCGGTTGTAGGCAAGCTTGGCCCAGTGAACCATTTGCGTCGGCGGTGTCGGTTTTGGCGGGGTTTCGTAGTTGAACCAAATGTAGGTGCCGCTACTCAAGCCAGTTTCGATGAAACAGAACACCTTGCCGTCGTACTGGCGCGCCCACCGACCTTCCTGCACCAGGTGGGTGATATTCTGGATGACCGTGTCCGCCTCGAAATGCGCGGTCGAACCGGCCTTCGAGATGGGGATATCAGTCGTGTCACCAACGACGAAGACGTTCTCCGAGCCCTTCATGAGCAGGGTCTTGGGGTCGGTCGGAATCCAGCCGCTGGGGCCCAATCCCGATGCTTCCACCACGGCCGCGCCCTTGTGGGGCGGAATGGTGATCAGCAGATCGTAGGACAGGGTGTCGCCTTCTTCCGAAGAGATCGTCTTGCCGACGGGATCCACCTCCTTCGTATTGAAGAACGTCTCGTATTGAATCCCGCGGCGATCAAATTCGGGAAGCGCCCAGTGGGCAACCGGTTCAAGCCCGTGCAGGCGGCCGATCGGGTAGGTGTAAATGATTTCGGACTTGTCGCGCAGGCCACGCTCGCTCAGGTGCTCATCAAGCATCAGGGTGATTTCGAGTGGTGCGACAGGGCACTTGTGGGGGACGTTGATATTGATGACGACCCTACCGCCTTCGAAATTGTCGATGGCTTCTCGGGTTTTACGAGCGCCTTCCAGGTCATAGAAATGATGGGCGCCTTCCTTGAGGCCCGGAATCATCTCGGGGACGAGACGCGACCCCGTCGCAATGATGATATAGTCATAGCGATGGATCTTGCCGGACTCACACTCGACGCAATTGTGTTCGACATCAATCAACTTGGCCGGATCCAAAATGAAATTGACCCGGCGATCCAGGATGGAACGCTCGTTGCGTGACAATTCGATTTCACGCGCCCGGCCGAACGGCACGTACAGCAACCCTGGTTGATAGAGGTGGGTATTGGTCGTGCCCAGTATCGTCAGGCTCGCGTCCCCGTTGCGCAATTCATGGGAGAGATTGCGAGCCAGACCATTGGCGACTATCGTGCCGCCCATACCGGAACCAACGATAAGTATGCGTGTCTTCATCGTCTCCTCCTTACATGTCTCCTCGTTTTTTTTCGATCTTATATAGCCCGTTTTTATATTTGGTATTTTGTTGTAGGGCGGTATTCTTATAATGATATTTTTATTTATTACTTCATTTTCTTAACAACTATTGACCAGTAATCATCGATTTTTTCATTTGATACGAGTTGATGCCCTACTTTTTTTGTCCATAGGGGAATATCGTTTGACGATCCCTTATCCTTTGACAACACTTCAACCTCATCGCCGATCTCTTTTGTTTTCAGAGCGGCGATCAACTCCATCATGGGGCCCGGGCAAAAAGCCTTGCGGGCGTCAATCGTGGTGCGGTTGGACATCTCCGTACACCTCCTTTAAGCGACCTTGCGGGGTTGGTTGAGAGGGGGAGCCGGCGAGGACGATGGGTTCACCTCCTCGGCTGTTCCATGGATCTTGGCTCCCCGGTTGCGGGACACGACAGGTGCGGATGCCGTGTCGTGGACGAACGCGGCGAAGCGGTGGGGCCAGGGATGGCCCCCGACACCCCGCAAATGGCTGAAGGACGCCAGAGTTCGGCCGGTGACGATGCCGTCGGCGCGCCCGGTGATCCCATGGCCACGTAAGACCTTGTAGGCAAAGCGGGTGTCGGCGCCGAGGTTTTCGATGCTGGCGTAATGGAATTCGTGCGCCGGAATCGTGTCGCAAGGCCGGTCGGGCCAGGGAGCGTTCTCGGTCTCGGCGAGAAGCACATACCCTTTCCCCTGCGGCCGCGCATGCATCACGGCGTCGGCGTCGATGGCGCCCACCATTGCGCGGTTTTCACCCTGCCAGGAAATGCTTCGGCTGAGATACATCAGGCCGCCGCATTCGGCATAGACGGGCATACCGGCGCGCACGGCGGTCCGGACGTCACGCCGCAATTCCACATTGGCTTCGAGGGCGGCCATGTGGACTTCCGGGAATCCGCCTCCCAGAAACAAGCCATCGACGTCGGGGGGCAACCGTCGATCGATGAGAGTACTGAAAAAAACAGGATCGCAACCCGCTGCGGACAACCCTTCCAGGTCGTCGGGATAGTAGAAACCGAAAGCCGGATCGCTGGCGATGCCGATGCGTCGTCTGCGGCCGCACCAGACGGGTCTGTTTGGCAGCGAAGGTGCCGGAAATGGCGGTGCCGTCCTCGCAATATTCAACAGGGCGGAAAGGTCGACCTGGGAAGCGACGATCGAAGCGATTTGCTCAATTGCGGCTTCGGCGGCGGCCGCTTCGTTGGCGGGAACGAGACCGAGGTGGCGTTCCCTGACAACGAGTTGCGGCGATCGCCGGATCGCTCCCAGCACCGGAAAGTCGGTGTATGTTTCCACGGCTTGGCGAAGCTTGGACTCATGCCGCGAACCCGAAACCTTGTTGAGAATGATACCCGCGATGTTCAGGTCCGGCTCGAACGCGCGGTAACCGACGAGGAGCGGCGCGATGCCGCGGGTCATGCCCTCCGTATCGATGACGAGCACCACCGGCGCCGCCAACAGGCGCGCAAGCGCGGCCGCGGAATCGTGCCCGTCGGTCGCGACGCCGTCGAAGCATCCCTTGTTCCCTTCGATGATGGCGACGTCGGCGGAAGCGGAATGGCGGGTGAAACAGGCGCGAATTTCGTCGTTTCCCATGGTGTGGAAATCGAGGTTGCGGCATGACCGCCCGGCCGATTTCGTCAACCACAACGGATCGATGAAATCCGGCCCCTTCTTGAACGGTTGCACCGCGAGACCGAGCGTTCGAAAACTCGCGGCGAGGCCCAAGGACACGATGGTCTTGCCCGATGATTTATGGGCAGCCGACATGAACAATCGCGGGGTGCCGGTCCCTTCTTTCCTTACGCTGGTCATGACACGGCCTCCGCGACGACGGGGGCCGTGGACGTGGATCGGCGGGCGGCGGGCACGACACGGAACAACAGACAACCGGCGAGCAGGACCAGCAGCGCCACGGCCACGCCGCCGAGACCCATGAGCCATTCGGGCAATGTCGGGCTGTAGGCTGCCACGGCGCCGTCCCCGAATGATGAGGACACCGTCGTCCCCGGCAGGATCGTTTGCGGAAAGGCCTGGGCCGCGATCATGAAGACGTAGATGGTCGCCAATCCGCCGACGCAGGTGGCCGCGGCCGCGGCTATCGGCTGTTTCTTGACGATCAGCAGCAACGGCAAGACGGTTCCGACGAGCACTTGTCCACCCCACACCAGAACGGTGTACAGTCCGCCGTCGAGCCAGATAAACCGGGTCAGATCGCGTCCGGCGGGGGCGTACAGGTTGAAGGCGTGGACCACCAGCGTGAGATAGAACGAGATGGCGACAAAGATCGCCAGCAGCCGTCCCAGGCGTTGCTCCACCGCCTCCTCCGGACGATTGCCGCCCAGATACGACACGGCCGGAAGCAGAACGAGAAGTACCGCCAATCCGTAGGTCAGGGCATAGGAAATGAACAGGGGGGCAAATACGGCGGAGCTGTAGAGCCCGCGAGCGACGAGGACGCCAAGATCGAGGCCGGTGCCGGTCGTCAGTGCAAATCGCCACAGGTTCGCGGCATGACCGCTGACCAAGCCATATCTTTCAAATCGTCTGCTTTGTAGCGTCCACAAGTGAGCGGCCGCCAGCGCCAGGAAGCCGGTGTAAAGAACCGTGTTCCAGGCAAAGATCGAGCGGTTGTTGCGATATTGGACGGTCAGCAACAGCCGATCCGGGCGCCCCAGATCGAGGACGAGCACGCTCAGTCCGCCGACCAGAAGCGC
>JAHCKI010000060.1 GCA_026125865.1 Rhodospirillales bacterium | reverse complement strand
TGGCGTCCTGTGCGCCCTTGCGATACATGATGTTCTTGAACTGGGAATGACCGGCCATTCTATACGTCTTTGCGTTCGTTTTCCGAAGATGTGGGAAGAGGTGCGCCCGATTCCTTCTACCACATATCGGAACAATTACCACCAGCGAGCACTACCGAGCCAACTCAGCAGAATTCCGCATGAGAGAAAGCAGCGCACGCGTGTCCATGATCCGGCCATATGTCGACCGTTTGTCATTGACCCCCTGCGTGAGCATGGAGTAATAAACAATTACGAGCATTTCTTTGTGTTTTTGCAACCAAGATTGCTGGACGGTTTTCCATGTTTCGACGTCTTCGGTTGAGCGGCACCATCATCGCTTTCGTCCTCCTTCTGATCGCGGCGGTTTCCGGTATCGGTATCCTCGTCGGCAACCTGTCCCTGGACAAGGTCAGCGAAACGACCGGGCAGGTCATCGCCACCAACCAGGAGATCCTGCGCGAAAAGGACGAAGCCATCACCTTGATGCAGGAACAAACCCTTGAGGCTCGGAAACGCGCTCTCGAAAGCAGACAACGCATCGAAGAACTGGACGCAAACACCGAAATCGTTCGGAAAACAGCCATCCTCGAAGGCCGTCGAAGCGGTGTCGCCGATGCGGCGCTGGCTGTCATCCGGGATGCGATGATGGGCGGCCATGCATCGGATTCGGCCGACGCACTCGACATGCTGATCGAAAACCTTGATGTCGAAACAATAAACCTGTGGCGTCCCGACGGCACCCTTGCCTTTCGCGACAACGCCACGATCGACGACGTGAATCAATTCCTCGGGGTGGAGAGCTTCGACAGGCGCACACCCGAACCGGCGGTAACCATTATCGGTGAGCGCGCCCGGACTCTCGCCAGCGCAGTGAAGAGCAGGAAAAGGGGAATGAGCTTCAGCGGTGTTCTCGACACCGCCGGCGAAACAAAACCTGTCGAATTCGCCTACTATTTAATCGATAACAGCGAAGCCTGCCGAGGCTGCCATGGTGAAGGTCAAGAACTGCGTGGCGTTTTGGAGATCGCGATGGACCGGACCGAACTCATCCGTCTCGGCGCCGAGCAGGACATCCAGCGCTATGAATTGGAAAAGGCAGGCAAGAAGCAGATGCAGGCGTTCGCGGCGGCCGCCGAGGAACAACGCCAGGCGGTTGCCGAGAGATCCGGTGCCTTCAGCGCCAAGCTCCAGGAGACCTATGCCGACCTGGAAGCGACGCAGGTACAAAGCCGATGGTGGCAGATTGCAGGTACGGTCCTGGGTTTCGCGATCACCGTCTGCATCCTGCTGCTCGTGTTGCGGCGGCTGGTCAGCAAACCTCTCTCCACCTTGACCGACGCCATGCATCGATTGGCCGACGGTGACCTCTCGGTCGACATTCCCGTGCGCCGCCGCCGGGACGAGATCGGCGAAATGGCCGACGCCCTCAAGGTATTCAAGGAAAACGGTGTCAAGCTTGTGAAGATGAAGGTTGTGGAGGAGGGCCTGAATTCTCGCAAGGAATACCGTCAGCAGGTCATCGAATCCCTGATCACCGAGTTTGGAAACAGCGTATCGGACCTGTTCGACAGTTTCGCGACTACAACCCAGGAATTGTCAAAGACGGCAAATATGCTTCTTGCAACGTCCGGTGAAACCCGGGACCAAGCCAATTCGGTTTCCGCCACGGCGGAAGTCGATGCCCGCGCGAACGAAGCGGTGGCGACCTCGGCCGAACGACTGACGACATCCCTTGCCGAAGTCGATCGGCTGGTGGCCGACTGCCTCGCGATCGCCGAAACGGCGGCGGCGAAAGCCGTCAAGACCGACCAAACAATCAATAAACTGTCCCAAGCCGCCGTGCAAATCAATGAGGTGGTGTCGCTGATTTCCGATATCGCCAGCCGTACCAATCTTCTCGCTCTCAACGCCACGATCGAGGCGGCACGAGCCGGCGACGCCGGAAAGGGCTTTGCGGTGGTCGCAACAGAGGTCAAGGACCTCGCCAGCCAGACGGCAAAAGCCACCGATGGGATCGGCGCACAGATCTCTGGAATCCAGTCGTCGGTGACCGAGGCCGTGATGGCCATCGCCGAAATCAGCGCAGCGATCGGCGAAGTGAACGGCATCGCCAAAGACGTGACGGCGGCGGTCGAGAACCAATCGGCGGTGACCCGGGAAATCGTCGATCACGCCGAGTCGGCCGCCGACGGCGCTCGGCGCATCGGTGAGAGCATCGTGATGGTAGATCATGGGGCCGCCACGACCTCCCGTGCCGCCAGCGACGTCGAGCAGGCGATCTCGTCCCTGCAAGTGAAGTCGGCACAACTGAACGAAAGGGTGGAACGGTTTCTGGGCGCCCTCAATACGGCCGAAGATCAGCGCCGCTTCCCGCGATATCTCGTGGATCTCGGCGTCGAGTGTTCATTCGAGGGACAACGAGTCACGAGCCGCATCAAAGACATCTGCATCGGCGGCGCATTGGTGGCGACGTCGCTCTCGTGCGCGTGCGGTTGTCGGATCGGCATCCAGTTCGACGACCATGATATCGCTGTTGACGGCTCCGTCATCGCCGTCAGCGAAAGAGGCACCCATATCGAATTTGAAGACAACGAAGACTCCGTTCTGGTGCTGCAGCACCTCATCGAAAAGGTGCTGCGGGAGTCCAGCGGCCCCGATATGGGCCAGTCACCCCCCTTATCGGCTCACCGAAGCCCAACAAACCGCACCGCCGCCTGAGCGCAACCACCCCTGACAACGTCGCAGCGACCCCGAACGTGAATTCCAGGATCTCGGTAAGGGCTTTGCTCAGGTGTTTATCTAAGTGTGCCTGATACAAGTACAGCCCGACCAAACCAAGAACGACCAGCAGCACAACAGCAACCACGGAAACGGTAAGAACAAAGGCCGCCCAAAGCCCTTAGAGAAAACCCATGCGATCGAGCGACTCGACTTGACCGCATTTTGCTCTAGATTCTAAAGAGATAGAGCACGACCGCGCGATCAGATTGACCCGATCTGATCGCGCCGTGCTCTAGCCCCACACCGGTTCCAGCGTGTACCCGTGGTCCATCAGCGGTAGCGAGCGGATGCGCTCGCCGGTGGCGGCGAACAGGGCGTTGCACAGGGCCGGGGCGATCGGCGGGGTGCCGGGCTCGCCGGCCCCACCCATGGGCCGTCCCGAGGGCACCAGCGTCACCGTGATCGGCGGCAGTTGCGACAGGCGCACCATCGCGTAGGTGTCGAAGTTGCCTTGTTCGACCCGGCCGTTGACCACGTCGATGCGGCCGTAGAGCGCGGCTGTCAGGCCATAGACCAGCGCCCCCTGCAACTGCCCTTCGAAATTGCGTGGATTGACGACGGAACCGGGATCGGCGGCCACTGTGAGCCGGTGCAGTGTGATCTCCTTGTCGGCCGACACCGACAGCTCCACCACCTCGGCGGCGATGGTTTTGAACGACTCGACCAGGGCGATCCCCTGGAACCGGCCCGCGGGCGCCTTGCCCCAGCCCGCCGCGTCGGCCGCCGCCTTAAGAACTGCCGCGTGTTCGGGGCTGTCGGCCAGCAGCTTCAGACGATAGGCCAGCGGATCGTCGCCGGCAGCATGCGCCGCTTCGTCGATCATGCTCTCGGTGAACCAGCCGTTCTGACTGTTGCCGACCGAGCGCCAGAAGCCGACGGGAATCGGTGACGGCATCAGCCGGTAGTCGATGCGGCGGTTGGGCAGAGCATAGGGCAGGTGCACCGCACCCTCGACCGACGTGTGGTCGAGACCGTCCTTCACGCGCTGCGGCACGGTCCGTGAGAAAATCGACGAGCACGCGATCCGTGTCTCCCAGGCGCTCGGCAGGCCGTCCTCGCCGAGCCCGACACGCATGCGACAGACCGAACCCGGACGATAGAAGTCGTGCCGCATGTCCTCTTCACGGCTCCACATCAGCTTCACCGGCGCGCCCACGGCCTTGGAGATCAGGGCGGCCTGCAAGCAGAAATCCGGTTCGAACCGCCGGCCGTAACCGCCGCCGAGATAGGTCGAGTGCACCGTTATCTTGGACGCATCGACCCCGAGTACCTTGGCGCCGATGATCGTCAGCAGCCCCGGCCACTGGGTCGGCGCCCAGAAGGTGACGCCGTCTTCGGTGACATGCGCCGTGGCGTTCATCGGCTCCATGGTGGCATGCGCCAAATACGGCGCGGTGTAGTCCGCCTCGATCGTCTTGGTGGTCGCGGCGAAACCCGCGGCAAGGTCGCCGTGGGCGTCGGCCACGGCGCCGGCGTCGTCGAGGGTGGCGTGGAATTCCTTCAGGGTGGTGTCGGAACCGCCGCCGGCGAACGTCCCCTCGTCCCAAACGGGCATAAGGGCATCGAGCCCCTTCTTGGCCGGCCAGTATCCGTCGGCGGCCACGGCAACAGCGTTCTTCAGCGGCACGACGGCCTTGACACCCCGTACCGCCATGGCCGGCGCGTCGTCGACGGATTTGAGGGAGCCGCCGAACACCGGACATTGGGAAATCGTCGCCACAAGCATGCCGGGGATCTGCACGTCGATGCCGAACCCGGCAGTGCCGTCCACCTTCGCGGGGATGTCGAGACGGTCCACGGGCTTTCCGATGAAACGCCAGGCCGATGGGTCCTTGAGCGGCGGCACCTTCGGCGGCGTCTCCTCCGCGGCGGCGAGGGCGAGGGCGCCGAAACGCAAGCTCTCGCCGGTGGATGCGTTGACGACCGCGCCGTTTTCCGACCGCACCGCGCTTGCGTTGACGTTCCAGCGTTTCGCGGCGGCTTGCTCCAGCATGGCGCGGGCGGTGGCGCCGGCCGCGCGCATCGTTTCCCACGAGCCATACGTGGTGGTCGAGCCGCCGGTACCCTGAATGCCGAACACGGGATTGGCGAAGGCGGCATCGGCCGGCGCGAATTCCATGCGGATCGTCGACCAGTCGGCGTCGAGTTCGTCGGCGATGACTTGCGGCAGGCTGGTGGTGATCCCTTGCCCCATTTCGGAATAGCCGATGAGAATGCGCACCTCGTCGTCGGGGGCGATCACCACCCAGGTGTTGAGTTTGCCTGCGCCGGTTCTGGCGGCGGCCGGGCCGGTCACGAAACCGATGATCAGGCCGGACACGACGACGGCGCCCGAGCCCTTCAGGAAGGTACGGCGGGAAACAGCCATATGGTTCATTGTTCGGGTCCCTTCACGCCTTGGCCGCGCGCCTGATGGCGGCGCGCACCCGGTCGTAGGTGCCGCAGCGGCAGATGTTGGTCATCGCCTCGGCGATCTCTCCGTCGCTCGGGTTCGGGGTCTCCGACAACAAAGCCGCCGCGGTCATGATCATTCCCGATTGGCAGAAGCCGCACTGCGGCACCTGTTCGGTAATCCATGCCTCCTGCACCGGGTGGGGGGCGCCCCCGCTGGACAGCCCTTCGATGGTGGTGATCTCGCTACCGTCCAAATCCTCGATGGCGAGCGTGCAAGAACGTTGTGCGACGCCGTCGACGTGCACGGTACACGCGCCGCATTCGGCGATACCGCAGCCGTACTTGGTGCCGGTCAGTCCCAGCGTATCGCGTAGAACCCAGAGCAACGGCGTGTCGCCGTCGACGTCGACGGTGTGCACCATTCCATTGACGGTGATGTTGAAAGCCATCGCGGCGTCTCCCCCAATCACTTCGCTTGGATGGGACGCGCTGGTGAAGACGCAAAACGGTGCGCGTAGAAAACCCGTAGTCCATTTAGCGACGAAATCGCGGGCTACTTATCCGGCATCCCACGCAAATGGCCCTCGACGGCGCGGTTGTTGCCGGAGATGTCCTGCTCCCACCAACGCTGAACGCCCTTATTGTAGATGATGGAGGGCTTGCCGTCGACGATCTTCCATGACCCGTTGCGCCTCCGGATCGGCTGACGTGGTTTTCAATGGGGGTTCTCGGCCTATTGCAAATGGGTTGGGACATCGTCAATATCGCGCGCTCGGTGCTTATTGCGGGCGCGGCGAGGGCCAGCGAATATCGGGCCGCCGCGAGCCAATGCCGGGCATGAAATCCCGTCTGCTTGGAAATGATCTTTTTGGAAGTGAAGGGTCGAGGAATGCGTGGAGCAGGGATCGTTGCGGGCACCTGTGCGGTGCTTTTGATGGCGGCATGCGATGGCGGAAGCGAGGTGGCCGAGGTTCCCTTTTCGAAGGTTCGCGAGGCCTTGGATGGCGAGGTCCAGGCGCAGCAAGCGTATTTCGACACAATCAAGGGCAAGACCGTGCGCTGGAGCGGGCACATCGTACGCGCCGACCGTGTGCACGGGGACGATTATGTCGAGGAGGGGCACCTGTTGGTCGACATGGATGAGGCCGGCCAAGGTTCACCGGCAGCAGACGTTACCTTCGAGATCCCGGTGTCAAAGATCGACCCCCTCAACAAGCCCGGCGAGCCGGTGACGTTCGTTGCGACGATCCTCGCCCTGACCACTAGCAACGATGGCCCCCTCATTCAAATGAACCTGAAAGAACTGGTCGAATAATCGGGCGAAGAAATGGTGCCAGGGCGAAGAAATGGCGCCTGACACTTTTTTCCGTTTTGTGACGCTTTTTCCCGTTTTTACATCGTTTGCTCGGTCGGCAAGGCGGATCACATTCAACAACCGCCGCCGATGGATTGCCGCGCCGGCGTTGCCGGCTCGCAAAGACGGCTTGGAGAAAACGCCTCACTCCCATCCGTCATCACGAGGCGCGCACGCGCCGTGGCGATCCATATGCAGGTATTCGCGCCTCACCCCTGTATTTGACATTGTTTCTCTGCGTGGGAGAGAAGTTAACTGTTCAGGTCTCGATAGAAATTTTCGTGGCCGCCAAGGGCGAGCAGCTTGACGATGCCATCCTCTTCGAAAAACTCATGGGAAAGCAGGATGCGTTGCCGACCCATTGCGAACTTGTACACACGGACGCCCGCCAAGTCACCGAGTTTGCTTTCTCCGATCGTGGGATTGGCGGCTATGGCGCGAACAGCGCTATCCAGTTCCTGTTTCTGCCGTTCTCGTAAGCGCTTGACCGCACGCTTGAATGTCGGGGTCTGAAGGACGCGCGCCATCAGCCAAAGACATACTCTTCGTCGGCGGTTTCTTCGCGGGCGATGAGAATGTCCTTGATAACGGAAAACGGCAGATCCGGATTTTGTTCGGCGATCTTGCCGATGTGAGACCAATATTCGATCTGCTTGGGCAGTGACCGGCGGTGAATGGCGCCGAGCCGTTTGGCTTCGGCTACCAAGTCATCCGGAAGTTTTACGTTCACGGCCATGGGGACCCCCGATCGTTGGTGTTGGGACCACTATACGCCTTTAAGGACCGAAATGGAACTTTCCGGTCGCTGCTGCGCCATCCCATGCCATGCCATGTCTTAAGCCGTCATGCGGACGTAGGTGCCGGGGGCGTCGCCGAGAACCGCTTGGTTGCCGGTGTCCAGTGTGCGGGCGGAGACCTTTTGATTTTTCGATGTGCGCTTGACCCATCGGTCCCAGTGCGGCCACCACGAGCCATTGCGCCGATCGGCGGCGGCCAGCCATTGCTCGGGATGATCGGACGGGCGGCCGCGGGTCGTCCAATGGTGGTATTTGTCGGCGGACGGCGGGTTGATGAGGCCCGCGATATGCCCCGAACCGGTCAATGTGAAGCGGGTCGGACCGCCCCACGATTGCGCGCCCTTGAAGACGGATCGCCAGGGGGCGATGTGATCCTCGCGGGCCGCCAGGAAATAGGCCGGTACGCGAACCCGCCGCAAATCGATGCCGGTTCCGGCGATCTTTATTTCACCAGGCGCGATCAACAGGTTCTTCTCGAACACGTTGCGCAAATAGAAGCGATGCAGAGCCTCGGGTACGCGCGTCGCATCGACGTTCCAACGGAACAGGTCATAGGGGAACGAATCGTTGCCGAGGAGGTAGTGGTCGACGACGAACGACCACACCAGATCATGTTCGCTGAGCATGCTGACGATGGTGGCCAGCAAGCGCGTGTCGACGCGGCCGAACTCGGCCATCATTTCCTCGAACAAGGTGCTGGTCGCCTGATTGATGTAGCTTCCGAGGCTGCCGTGCTCCGAATAGTCCAGCACGGTGGCGAGAAACGTGGCGCTGCCGACGCGGTCGTCGCCGCGCGCCGCAAGGTAGGCGAGGGCGGTGGCGAGAAGGGTGCCGCCGGTGCAGTAGCCGATGGTGTTGACGTGCTCCTCGCCGGTGGATCGCCGTATGGCATCGAGGGCGGCGATCGGCCCGCGCAGGACGTAATCCTCTATGCCGCAGTGCGCCTCACCTTTTCCCGGATTGACCCAGGAGATCATGAAAACGGTGTGTCCGCGTTCGACCGCCCAGCGCACCCACGAATCGCCGGCATCGAGGTCGAGCAGATAGTATTTGTGGATCCAAGGCGGGACGAACAGCAACGGCTGCCGCACCACCGTGTCGGTGCTGGGCGCGTACTGGATCAGCTCCATCAGATCGTTGCGATAGACGACCTTTCCCGGCGTCGTCGCCACGTTCTCTCCCGGAACGAGCGAATACGGCGTAACGGGAACGGTGCCGAACCCGATGGCGGTCAGATCCGACAGCAGATTCTTCAGGCCGTTGAGCAAATTCTCGCCGCCGCTTTCGATGGTCGCCCGGACGACCTCGGGATTGGTCACCGCGAAATTGCTGGGTGACAGGGCGTTGACGAACTGGCGGGTGTAGAAGTCGATGATTTCGAGTGATCGCGGATCGAGGCTGTCCACATCATGCAACGTCTGCCGCAGCCAGCGCGAGGACAACAGGTACGATTGCAAAATGTAGTTGAAGACGTCGTTCTCTTTCCAGGAGGTATCGTGAAATCGCCGATCATCGTAATCCGGCTGGGCGACGGGTTGGGTGGAATTCCCCAGCAAGCGCAGTGCGGTGTTTTGCCAGAGGTCCATGAAACTGTTCCACAGCGATTGCTGCGCCCTGACGATCTGCGCCGGATCGATCATCATTTTGGCGGTCAGTTCGAGGAACGAACTGGCGATACCGACGGGGTCGGCGAGGCTGGAGCGCGAGACCAATTCGTCGTTGACAGTGAGCCAATCGATCAACATGCGCCTCGTGCGTTCACCGACGTCGGCAATGGACCGTGATATGTCCATATCATCGGTTACGTGAGACGTGGTGCCTTGTTGATCGGCCATGAGGCAATCCAGTATGATCGGCCGGAGCAAATCATGGTTGTCGCCAGATGCGGCAACACACGTTGAGCTACCTTCCGCTGCAATGATTGCGGATAACAGTACCGAGTCCGCGAACGTGTTTCGCATTTTTATAGGCTGGCTGTTTCCACCGGGCAATCCGGAAGTGCGGTGGGCGCGGCGCAACCCCGTGAAGGAGCGACGAGGCGACGATGGAGCTGAGAGGCAATTGGGTACCGCGCCGGCAACGGCGAATCGTTTGGGGCACGCTGGAGACGGGGCTTGTCGCCGCCTTGTTGCTCGCCGGCTGTTCGTCGGTGCCCGACGCCATCAATCCGGCGGAATGGTACCGGGGCATAGAGAGTGCCGTTTCCGGCGATGACGGGGCGGACGCAAACGAAGCCGCGGGTGCCGAAGCGAATCCCGACGCGGCAGCCTATGCGCCGCCAGAAGAGATTCCCGGCGCCGACAAGCCGTTCCCCAACTTGGGTGATGTTCCATCGCGGCCGGTGACGAGCACGGCGGAGGAGCGCGAACGGCTGACCGAGGGGCTGGTCGCCGACCGCGAACGTCGTCAATACTCCAACGAGGTCATCACCTTGCAGGGGCCGTCCAAAGCCATGCCGGGAACGAACACCCAACCGCCGTTACCGCCGTCCTTGTCGCCCGTCCCGTCGGTGGGGTCGACCCCGGTTCCGGCCCCGGCGAGCGTCCAGGCATCGGCGTCGTCCACGGCAGCGACCCCGGAACCACCGCCGCCGCCGCCCACTATTGCCGCGGCGCCGCCACCGGAACCGACCTTTTCGGTGCCCGAATCGGTGCCGACGGTAGCGTCCAAGGGTGCTTCCGCTAAACCCGCCGAGAGCGAGATTCCGTCGCCGTCCGAGCAGTTCATGAGAGCGGCGCGATCCACATCGGCGGAAGTGGAGGCGCAGCGTGAGATCGGTACCAAGGCGGCGTCCGTGCTCTTCGTCGAAGGTTCCTCGAATTTCGGCGAGGGGGCGGCCGACGCGTTGCTGGAGATCGCCACCCGTCATCGTCAATATGGCGGCACCGTGCGCGTGATCGGATACGGCGGCAAGCCATCCAATGCGTCGGGTGCAGCGTCGAGCGGCGGCGCCTTGGGGCGCGCCCGGGCGGAGACGGTGGTCGGCGAACTGGTTCGTCTGGGCGTGCCGGAGGGCAGCATCCGCATCGACGCCGCGGGTACGGGCGGCGCGCTCCCCGACGCCGGCGTCACCGAAGATCGCGCGGATATCTTTTTTGTTCGTTAGGTCGCATTCAGCGCACCCGTAGACAAAAATGCACCAACAGATAGAACGCGACGTTCCGACCATATCGGGTCAATTGGTCGGAACAATCCGAAGTGGTTTCGAACACGGGTTCGAACCGCGACCCACCGAAAGGAAAAGCAATGAGCAATGAGTTTCACGCCATTCGGCGGTTGCCACCGTATGTC
>JAHCKI010000006.1 GCA_026125865.1 Rhodospirillales bacterium | reverse complement strand
GGGAAGGGCTGTCGCCCAATACCAGCGCCTGAAAGAACGGCGGCAGGGAATTCTCATCACTTTCGTCATTATCTTCATCGTTGTCGCCCTTCTGCTGTTGCTGGCGGCGGTGTGGACCGGTTTCGTTTTGGCGACGCAAATATCCAAACCAATCAGTCACTTGTTCGTTGCTGCCGAGAAGGTAAGTAAGGGTGATCTCAGTGCCCGCGTCGCTGTTACGGACTCTGTGGAGGAAATCGATTCCCTCAGTCACGCCTTCAATCGCATGACCAGCCAGCTTGAAGGACAGCGGGAAAGCCTGATCATTGCCAACAGGCAATTGGACGAGCGCCGGCGTTTCACTGAAACGGTGTTGAGCGGTGTTTCCGCCGGTGTTATCGGACTCGACGTCAACGGCTACATTCATTTGCCCAACCGTTCCGCTTCGGAACTGCTGGGTACGCCATTGGATTCGGCCCTGGGCCTTCCCATACAGGATGTCGTGCCGGAGATGGTGGGCCTCGTCGAAACGGCTCTTACCCGCCGCACCGATCGCCCCTGGCAAGACGAAATCCGAATCAGTCGGAACGGAGCGCCGCGAACTCTTATAGCGCGCATAACGGCGGAGCGAGTGCGCGGTGAGGTTGTAGGTTACGTGCTCACATTCGACGACATAAGCGAGCTTGTCGCCGCGCAGCGAACCGCCGCATGGGCCGACGTGGCCAGAAGAATAGCCCACGAAATAAAGAACCCGCTGACACCCATTCAGCTCGCTGCAGAGCGGCTGCAGCGCAAGTATATGAAAACCATCGAAACCGATCGCGATACCTTCGCGGACTGCACCAACACCATCGTTCGCCGGGTGGAGGACATCCGCAACATGGTGGACGAATTCTCCGCGTTTGCCCGCATGCCGCGACCGGATTTCAAGCCGGAAAACCTGAGCCATCTCGTTCGCGAGGCCGTCTTCCTCGAACACAATCGAAGTCCCGGTATCGAATTCAAGACGGTGTTTCCCGACGAACGGGTCGAACTTTCCTGCGACAGTCGACAGATTGCCCAGGCACTGACCAACATCATCAAGAACGCCGCCGAGGCCATCGTCGAAAGCGGCCGAGGCACCCGTGAGAACGATGAGCCGGGTCGTATTTGGGTGACTGTTTCAAAAAGCGAAACGGCGGATGGCGACAAGCGTATTGAGGTCATCGTCGAAGACAATGGCAAGGGCTTACCCGCGGAGCAAAGAGACCGTCTGACCGAACCCTACGTAACAACCCGTGCCAAGGGTACCGGTTTGGGACTGGCGATCGTAAAAAAAGTCATGGAGGATCATGGCGCAGACCTTAGTTTGGAAGATCGGAAAGGCGGCGGCGCCCGCGTTAGATTGGTGTTTGCCGCCATGGCTTCCGAGGCGGCGGCTGAACCGGATAGTATGGCTGGGAATATGGCAGGGGCGGGGGCTCGACGAGACAAGTCGGAAACCCGGCCCGTCTCTGCGGAAGGCTAGGCCCATGAGGCGTTTGGGCCAAGACAACGGACAAGGATGAGCAAAATCAAACGCGTAAAATCTGAAGACATCCTCATCGTGGATGACGAGGCCGATATTTGCGCGTTGGTCTCGGGCATTCTCGACGACGAGGGGTATGAGGCCCGCGAGGCCTATGACAGCGACACCGCTCTCAAGGCCATCGAGTCGCGTCGTCCAAGCCTCGTGTTGCTGGATATCTGGCTTCAGGGAAGCCGCCTGGACGGGATCGCCGTTCTCGGCATTCTGCAACAAAATCACCCGACGTTGCCGGTTGTGATCATGAGCGGCCACGGCACCATCGAAACGGCGGTTCAGGCGATCAGGCTCGGTGCGTACGACTTCATCGAAAAACCGTTCAAAGCCGATCGGCTGATTCTCGCCATCGAGCGCGCGATCGAGGCGGCACGCCTCAAGCGTGAAAACGCGGAACTGCGTCAACGCGCCGGGTCGATCAACGAAATGATCGGGAATTCGCACACGGTCATCCAACTGCGCCAAGTCGTCGATCGCGTTGCCCCAACCAACAGTCGGGTATTGATCACGGGTCCGGCGGGCTCGGGGAAAGAGGTGCTCGCGCGTATGCTGCACCTCCGCTCACAGCGCGCGGAAGGGCCGTTCATCGTTTTGAACTGCGCCGCTTTGGCTCCGGATCGAGTTGAAGCGGAACTGTTCGGCGTCGAGGGACAGGCCGATGGTTCCGGTGAGCCGAGTAAAATCGGTACGTTTGAATCGGCCCACAACGGGACGTTGTTGCTCGACGAAGTGGCCGACATGCCGCTGGAAACCCAAGGCAAGATTGTTCGGGTGCTTCAGGAGCAAGTGTTCGAACGCGTCGGCGGACGAACACGGGTGCAGGTCGATGTCCGCTTGATCGCGGCGACGACCCGCGACCTCGGCGAAGAGATCCGTGCGGGTCGGTTTCGCGAAGACTTGTTCTATCGTCTCAGCGTGGTGCCGATTCGAGTGCCGTCGTTGCGAGAACGGCGCGACGACATTCCCATTTTGGCGCGTCATTTCATGGAACGCGCCGCCGAAACGTCGGGAGACCGGCCGCGGCGGCTCAGTGATGACGCCATGGCGATGTTGCAAGCCCACGAATGGCCCGGTAACGTCCGTGAACTTCGGAATGTTATAGAGAGACTATTGATCATGGCGCCGGGTGAGGCCGACGAACCAATCCGCGCCGACATGTTGCCCGCGGAATTGGAACAAAATTTTTCGGCCGCGCGGCGCCCCGAGCAGAATCTCGAGATCATGGGGCTGCCGCTCAGGGACGCGCGCGAGATTTTCGAGCGCGAGTATCTTTTGGCTCAAGTAGCCCGTTTCGGAGGCAACATCTCGCGGACGGCGACATTCGTGGGCATGGAACGATCAGCGCTTCACCGCAAACTGAAATCTCTTGGCATTCAAACCGACGAAAAAGTTCGAAGCCCCGGAAGCTGAGTTGCAGTACTCGGTAACGCGTCCTTAGGAACATGCGCGCGCCATGAACATCATCATATGCGGTGCCGGTCAGGTCGGTTTTACGATCGCTCGCCATCTGGCGAGGGAGAACAATTCCGTCACCGTCATCGACCAGTCTCCCGAATTGGTCCGACGTGTTAACGACAACCTCGATGCCCAAGGCGTCGTCGGACATGGCTCCCGTCCCGACGACCTGAAGCGAGCCGGCGCCGACGACGCGGATATGATCATCGCCGTGACTTTCACCGACGAAGTCAACATGGTCGCCTGTCAGGTTGCCCATGCTTTGTTTCGGATACCCACGAAGATCGCGCGGATCCGTCATCAGAGTTACCTGGACCCGGGCTGGTCAAAACTGTTCGCGCGCGACAGCCTTCCCATCGACGTCATCATTTCACCGGAAATCGAGGTCGCTCAAGCCATCAGCCGCCGCTTGAAGGTGCCGGGCGCCTTCGAAATGATTCCGCTTGTCGACGACAAAGTGAGGCTCCTTGGCGTTCGCTGCGAGGAAAACTGTCCGATTCTGGAAACGCCCATCAAGCAACTGGCGCAGTTGTTCCCGGACCTCAATCTCGTCGTGGTGGGACTGATACACGCCGACAAGCCCGTGTTCCTGTCGCAGGAAGACATGATGCAGGTGGGCGACGACGTCTATTTCGTGGTGGAAACCAACCAGGTGCAGCGGGGCATGGCGGCGTTTGGCCACGACGAGCCGGAAGTCCGACGACTTTTGATTTTGGGTGGCGGAAACATCGCCCTGTTGCTGGCGCAAGAGATCGAACGCGAATATCCCTGGATCAAGGCGAAGATCATCGAATCCAACGCCGAAAGGGCGGCTATCGTCGCCAGCATGCTGAGCCGCACCGTGGTCTTACATGGCGATGTGCTCGATATCGAAATACTTGAAGAAGCCGATGTCGAGGTCACCGATACCGTCATTGCGGTCACCAACGATGACGAAACCAATATCCTCTCGTCGATGCTGGCCAAGAAGTATGGTGCGAAACGTGCCATCACGCTTCTCAACAAAGGCACCTATGAGCCGCTGATCAGCAGTCTCGGAATTGACGTGGTCGTCAGCCCCCGCAACATCACCGTGTCGACCATTCTGCAGCATGTGCGGCGGGGCCGTATTCATTCCGTGCATTCCCTGCGGGAAGGATTCGGCGAACTGATCGAGGCCGAAGCCCTTGAAACATCGGGACTGATCGGCGTTCCTCTTCGTGAGACCGATCTCCCGGAAGGCGTCAAGCTGGGTGCCATCGTGCACGATGGTCGCGTCGTCTCGCCGCGCGGTGACACGGTCATCAGCGCCGGTGATCGCATCGTCGTGTTTGCGCCACCGGAGAACGTGCGCCGCGTGGAGAAACTCTTCTCGGTGCGGCTGGAGTACTTCTAGAAGGCACCGAGGAACCGATGGGTCGAATTGCTTACGTCAATGGACGTTACCTGCCGCACGGTCGCGCGGGCGTGCATATCGAGGATCGCGGCTACCAGTTCGCGGACAGCGTCTACGAGGTAATCGCCGTTCACGGCGGCCACCTTGTCGACGAGGAAGCGCATCTCGATCGCTTGGAGCGGTCTTTATCGGAAACTCGCATGGCCTGGCCGATGGCGAGGCGGGCGATGCGAGTTGTCATTCGCCGGATGATTTGTCGAAACCGGATCACCGATCGTGGCATGGTGTATCTGCAAGTCACAAGGGGAGTGGCACCAAGGGACCACGCCTTCCCGGCCTCGCCCACCAGTTCGCTGGTGATGACGGCGCGGATATTGCCGCCGATCAATCCGGAAGCCCTGCGTCGCGGCGTTTCGGTCATCACCACGCCGGATTTGCGCTGGAAGCGAACCGATATCAAGTCAACCTCGCTGTTGCCCAACGTGCTCGCCCGGCAGCAGGCGATCGATGTCGGCGCCGATGACGCCTGGATGCTGGATCCCGACGGCAACGTGACCGAGGGCTCGGCGTCCAACGCCTGGATCGTGGGGCAGGATGGTTCGCTGACGACCAGGCAGGCGGATTGGCGGATCCTCAAAGGAGTAACGCGCCGTGTCATTTTGCGGATCGCGGCGGAACGGCATTTGCGAATCAACGAGCGGCCGTTTTCGGTTGCGGAAGTCAAGGTCGCGGCGGAAGCGTTCATGACCAGCACCACATCCTTGTTGAAGCCGGTCGTTCGAATCGACGGGGTCCATATTGGTGACGGCAAAATCGGTCCCGTTTCCGCTCATCTGTTGCGCGCCTACATGGAGCATCTGGAAGAGATCGGAGCCGGCGCCCAGGAAGGACAGCACGGATGAACGTCCTCTCCGGTCAAGACCTGAGGCGACCGCGCGCGATCGTTTTCGACTGGGACAACACGCTGATCGATAGTTGGGCGGCCATCCAAGACGCCCAGAACCATGTCTTCGCCCATTTCGGCATGCGGCCTTGGACCCTGGAGGAAACAAAGAAGAAGGTTCGCGGCTCGATGCGGGACAGCTATCCGTCCCTGTTCGGTGAGAGATGGCGTGAAGCGGGCGAGGTTTTTTATGAGCGTTTCGAATCTCGCCACAAAGAGTTTCTATCACCCTTGCCCGGCGCCAAGGAACTGCTCGAGACTCTATTTGCCGACCAAGTCTATCTCGCGGTAGTAAGCAACAAGAAGGGCGACTATCTCCGTACGGAGGCCGAATATCTTGGTTTCTCCAAATTCTTTGGCCGGATTGTCGGTGCCTTTGATGCAAATCGCGACAAGCCGGCGACCGAACCTGTGGATATGGCCTTGGAAGGAAGCGGCATAGGCGCCGGTGACGATGTCTGGTTTGTGGGAGACGCCGACATAGACATGGAATGCGCGAAGAATGCGGGGTGTGTACCGATCCTGGTTCGGGAAGAGAAACCAGAGTATCAAGAGTTTGAAGGACATCAGCCCTTCGCGCATGTTAATAGCTGTATATCGCTTTTAATGTTGCTGAGAAACCTATAAGCTGGCCAAAATTTAAAACCATAGCCCAGTTGGGGGAGGCACCAAGAGGTCCGTCACAAAACCATTGAGCAGATCCTTGGCGTGCGGTTTACACGCCAATGAACGACGGTCGGTGTGCGGAACCGCCGAAAATCAAAAGGAAGGCACTAATGTCCTCAGAAAAATCCCAGAATGTTCAGGACGTTTTTCTCAACCACATTCGGAAGAACAAGACGCCCGTGACGGTATTCCTTGTAAATGGCGTAAAGTTACAGGGCATCGTGACATGGTTCGATCAGTTCTCCCTATTGCTGCGACGTGACGGTCACACGCAGCTTGTTTATAAGCACGCGATTTCGACAGTAATGCCGTCGGTGCAGGTTCAATTGTTCGAGCCTGACAGGGATTCGGCACAAGACGGTTGAGCGTTACCGGCTCCACGCGGGCGGGCGACGAATCAATCCACCGCGCGGGCCGATGCTTCGTACTGTACCCTCACCTGTCCCGGCGAGAGGTTGACGGGGGGCGTTCTCCGGACGCGCGGTTGCTTGAGGCTGTTGGTTTGGCCGAGGCAATCCGCCTCGACGTTGTGCATTCAGAAGTCGTCAATGTTCCGCGGATGCGCCCATCGACATTGTTGGGCGCGGGGACCGTTGAACGCCTCGCGCAGGTGATTCGCGCGCTCGATGATGATTACGAAAGCGAAGATTTTGTCGTCATCGTCGATGGAACGCTTACCCCCATCCAACAGAGGAACCTCGAGCGGGCGTGGGACTGCAAGGTCATCGACCGCACGGGCGTCATATTGGAGATCTTCGGCGACCGGGCGCGAACGGCCGAGGGTCGGCTTCAGGTGGAATTGGCGGCACTTACCTATCAACGGAGCCGGCTGGTCCGAAGCTGGACCCACCTGGAACGCCAGCGTGGCGGTTTCGGTTTCATGGGCGGCCCCGGCGAATCGCAGCTTGAAACCGACCGGCGCCTCATTGGCGAACGAATCACGAGGCTGCGGCGCGAACTGAAAGAAGGCAAACGCACCCGGGGACTGCATCGCTCAGCGCGTCGGCGTGTACCCTATCCGGTTGTCGCGTTGGTCGGATACACCAATGCCGGCAAGTCGACGTTGTTCAATCGCCTGACATCGGCCGAGGTCGTCGTGCGCGACCAGTTGTTCGCGACCCTGGACCCGACCATGCGCGAGTTAAGCCTGCCGACCGGTCACAAGGTCATCCTCTCCGATACGGTCGGGTTCATCTCCGAACTGCCCCATGAACTCGTCGAAGCCTTCCACGCCACCCTGGAAGAGGTCATGGAAGCGGATGTCGTAGTCCATGTTCGCGATGCCTCGCACCCCGAAAGGGAGCAGCAGAGGGCAGATGTGCTGACCGTCCTCGGTGACCTGGGAGTGAGTGATGCCAACAAGAGCAGTACCGTCGAGGTACTGAACAAGATAGACCTGCTGACCGAGGTCGAATGCGCCACGTTGGCCAATCAGGCCGAGCGCGGCGACACCCCCATCGTGCTGTTGTCGGCTAAGACCGGCGAAGGCTGTGAACGCTTGTTGAGCGTCCTTGATGGTTATTTGGCGGGGACGATGACGGTGCTCGACGTGACGCTGCCACGGGAAGACGGCGCCTCCATGGCATGGCTGTATGAACATGGCGATGTTCTTGAACGGGAAGAAGGCGAGGACTCAGTGCTTCTCAAGGTTCGCCTGTGGCCGGCCAACGCCGCCCGCTTCGAGCAACGACAGCGGCCACGGCCGTGACGATGTTCGTGACACGCGGAAAAGGTCGGATATTGCGTTTTGACTCTTCTACTAGTAGAAGTAGTCACTATGGCTACGACTCGTTCTCAGAAAAGATGGCGGGATAAAAACCGCCTATTGAAAAGCCAGCTCAATGTCATGGCGCGGCGCCATACCCACGACGCCCTTGACGAGTTGGCGGCGGCGTATCGGTTGCGGGGTAAGGGAGAGGCGGTTTCGTTTTCCTGCTTCCTGGCGCAAGCCTTGATTCAGCGCGCGGCCTACAGCCCGGAAGCCGCGCGAATGCTCGAAGATTTCGCCATCAGCTATCACCGTGATCGCGACATTTACGCTCCCTGATCGCGGTCCGGTCACGCATTTGCCGTCGCGGTCGTAATTTTCTGGTTTTGCCGCGCCGCGGTTTCCGCCAAAAAGATGCCATGATCCCGAACACCGAAACCGTCATCCGCGCCATGCGCGACGTTGCCGCCGCCGAAATCATGCCACGGTTCGGCCGCCTGCAGTCGGGCGACATATCGGCCAAAAAAAAGCCGACCGACCTGGTGACCACAGCCGACATAGAGGCCGAGCGGCGTCTGGTGACGGCATTCACGGCGCTGGTCCCCAACAGTGTCGTGGTTGGCGAGGAGGGGAGCGAAGCCGACCCGGCGCTACTGCTCGCTCTTAAGGGAGACAAGCCTGTTTGGCTCGTGGACCCCGTCGACGGCACCAACAACTACGTCAACGGCAAGCCTTGTTTCGCCGTTATCGTCGGCTACTGCCTCTACGGCGAAACCGTGGCCGGTTGGATCCTGGATCCGGTCACCGACATCGCGGTTTGGGCGGTTCGCGGGGAAGGCGCTTGGCTGGCCCGGGGCAACGAACACCGTCGCCTTTATGTTTCGGAGCGACGTGACATCCGTGACATGACGGGAATCGCCGGATTGCGTCTCGCGAAACGCGTCATGGCGCGAAGTGAACAAGGCTTGGCGGCGGCACCGAGGAAGGTCGCGCGCAGCGGCAGTACCGGACGCGACTACATGGAATTGGCGCAAGGAACCATCGACTTCGCCCAATGGACGCGATTGAAGCCCTGGGACCATGCCGCCGGCGTCCTCATTCATGGCGAGGCGGGCGGATTTAGCCGGATCACCCAGATGCGGGCACCCTATCGGCCGGCCGATGGCATCATTCCCCATACCGTGCTGCTTGCACCCGACGAAACCGGCTGGAAGGCGTTGCACACGGTCTTCGAAGCCGCTGCTGCCGATCTGCAAAGTATCATGTGATACGCAATAAGAACCGAGAGGGAGAGAGAGGAAATGTCCAACTACAACGTTGCTTTCGTCGGATTAGGAGTCATGGGGTACCCCATGGCCGGTCATTTAGCCAAGGCGGGGCACCGGGTTACCGTCTACAACCGCACCCTCGCCAGGAGCGAGGCCTGGGTAGGGCAGCACGGCGGCCAATTGGCGAAAACGCCGGCGGACGCGGCTCGCGGTCAGGATCTGGTTTTCGTTTGCGTCGGCAACGACGATGATCTGCGCAGTGTGGTTCTCGGCGATAGCGGCGCCTTTGCCGGTATGGCGAGCGGTGCGATTCTGGTCGATCATACGACGGCCTCGGCGAAGGTGGCGCGGGAACTGGCGACCTTCGGCATGAATAAGGGTATCGGCTTTCTCGATGCGCCGGTATCCGGTGGACAGGCGGGCGCCGAGAATGGTCAGTTGACGGTCATGGTCGGTGGGCGTGAAGAGGATTTCGCGCGCGCGCAACCGGTGATCGACGTTTTCGCGCGCGCGGTCACGCTGATGGGGCCCGTGGGCAGCGGCCAGCTCACCAAGATGGTCAACCAAATCTCCATCGCCGGCCTGTTGCAAAGCCTCAGCGAGGCCCTCAACTTCGCTGTTCGGGCCGGGCTTGACCCCCACAGGGTCGTCGATGTCATTTCCAAGGGGGCAGCGCAATCCTGGCAAATGGATAACCGCGCGACGACCATGATCGATGACAAGTTTGATTTCGGCTTTGCGGTCGATTGGATGCGAAAGGACCTGTCCATCTGCCTCGACGAAGCGCGCAGCAACGGCGCACAATTACCGGTGGCGGCGCTGGTCGACCAATTCTATGCCGAGGTCCAGAGCCGCGGCGGCGGACGCTGGGATACCTCAAGCCTCATTCGATTGTTGCGGTAACCGGAAAGCTCACCGCGGCCATTTATGGATCGCCACGGCGCTGCCGCGCCGCGCGATGACGGGTAGGGGTGATGGCGCTTTACTTTCGTTGTCATTGCGAACCGGCGGAGCCGGTGCGGCAATCCACAGGCGACGCCCTTGAAGACAGGCATGCTCTCGGTTCGCGTGTCGGAATGCAAATTGCCGCGACGCCGACGCGCCTCCTGATGACCTTACACGGGGACCGTCAGTGCAGGTCGATTACGAGTTTGGGGGCCGGATCGAATACGCTGCGAATGGTCCACACCAGGATTTGCGTGCGTGGGCCGAGCGGTACCACGCGGGTGGCGTTGTGATTGACGACGCGAGCGTCGGTTTTGACCTTGAGCGTGCCGGTCGTGTCCAGACGGTAGGAGCGAAGCCGCTGGGCGTTGTCGCGGGAAATGGCGCGGCCTTCCAGGGTCACCAATCCGGTTTTCTTGATGTACTTGATGCCGAGGATGCGGTCTGACCGGCGGACGAAGTTGACGCTGCGCGCGCGTAACAGATCGCCCGAGCGCTGCCACCGCAGATTGAATACGCCGTCGCGAAGGTGACGGACGGACTGCGTTGCCGGATCCCGTTCAAGGTCGGTCTCGATGCGCAGGATTTTCTCGCGTTTCTCTTGGCGAGAAAGCCGATGCTGGTGAATGTCGCGCGACAGAGGTGTCCAGGCGATATCACCCTCGAACCGGAAGTCAAAATAGCCGTTTCGAGTGATCACCACCTCGGCATCGAACCGCAGCGGCAGATAGCAGCCGCCGAGAGCGGCGGTGGCAACAACGACGATCAGAAACGACAGCAACAAACGAACGGATCGGCCTCGGCGCAAGGCCGCTCCACAATCGTGGATTTGCAAAAAATTCCAGAGCATCGCGTTGAGGCATGGCCAGTGAGTTCCCAGATAAGGGTAGGGGAGTGGGGTTAATCATTCGTGAGCCTTCGCCAGCCCCCACAGTTTTTCCAGCTCGTCCAGATCGGCTTCACTCGGATTTCGCCCGCCGTCTTCGGCGAGCATCGCCTCGACTCGGCGAAAGCGGCGCTCGAATTTATTGTTGGCCCGTCGCAGCGCCTTTTCGGGATCCAGGTGCAGTTTGCGTGCGACATTGACGCAAACGAAAAGCAGGTCGCCCATCTCGTCTTCCAGCCTGTCCGCTTCGGCGCCGGTCGCCATTTCGTGCGCCAGCTCCGCGCGCTCTTCATCGAGTTTGGCGAGGGCTTGAGAGGCTTCCGGCCAATCGAAACCCACCCGCGCGGCTCGTTTCTGTAGCTTGACGGCCCGCGTCAGGGCGGGAAGACCGATCGGCACCCCGTCGAGAGCGCCGGTGACGCCCGCGGCCTCACTCTCGCCATTCCCTATGCCAGTCGCATTATCGCGCTCGGCCGCCTTGTGTTGTTCCCAGCGCACGGTTTGCGCCGCCGCATCCGTAACCGATTCATCGCCGAACACATGGGGGTGCCGGCGGATCATTTTGTCGCAGATGGCGCGGACCACCTCGGAGAACCCGAAGGCGCCCTGTTCGCGCGCCATTTGCGCATGATAGACGACCTGCAACAACAAATCGCCCAGTTCGTCCTTGAGTGCATCCAGATCGCCCCGGTCAACGGCGTCCGCGACCTCGTAGGCTTCCTCGATGGTATAGGGCGCGATCGTCGCGAAATTCTGCTCGATGTCCCATGGACAGCCGTCTTCCTGATCCCGGAGGCGCGCCATAATCTCCAGCAGTTCTTTCATGCCGGCGCCCGTGTCGGTACCCATCTTCTCTAACTCCGTTGTCGGAAGCAGCTTTTTGGCGACGTCTCGAAAAGACGTTTTAGCCGGCTAGTGGGTCAATACCCTTGATTTTCCGCATAGAAATAGGCGACTACGGCGGCGATGGCGAGGGCAATGATTACCGCGATGGCGATCTTCCATGGGCTGTAGGGCCGCTCCCCTTGCACCTCGCCGGTCTGACCGTTGACGACGAAGCGGTATACCTTGCCCTTGTATCGGTAGGCGGCGGTCCACAGCGGCAACAAAATGTGCTTGAAACGAATCTCGCCGAACCGGGTATCCACCTGGTGGACGCGCTGGGCGTCGCCGCCGATATCGCGCGCGGCGTCGGCACGGATGACGCGATCCATGATTTGCTTGGCGTTGGCGAATCCGTCTTTGGGATCGATCTGGTAGGTTTCGCTGCGAAAGCCGCTGATATAGTCCTCGCGGTAGGGGACGAGGGCTTCCAGCCGCCATGTACCGAGGCGCTCGACCACGTGGTCGGGCAGGGTACGGCTGGCCAGCACGAGAACATCATCGAAAAAACGGGCAACGGTGCCGCGCACCGGCCGCCACCGGATCTCGACCACATACTGGGTTTGCCGCACCATCTTGCCTTGGATGCGAGAGACAAAGGTCCTGGGCACCCGATAGGCGGTGCCGCGCTCGCCGTAATAGTCGCTGCGGGTATCGGCGTCGAAGGTCCAGTAGGGAACATAGATGCCGCTGAGAGCGCCGTCCTCGCGGGCGTATTTCTTCAGACCCGAAGGCGCGAACCATAACGAACCGAGCCAGCCCTTGAGGCGGTTTTGCGCATCCTTTCCCGTGATCTGAAAGGGCACGAGGCCACGTGGTTTGAGGGCGGCATGGTTCTCCACCTCGGCGACGATGGCGCCGCCGCAATAGGGGCAGTCTTCGGCATGGACATGGGGATCGAAGGTGAACTCGGCCGCGCAGGACTCACACTGGATCGTACGCTTGGTTTCAACCGCTTCGCCTCGCCCCAGGCTCGCGACCACGGATCGGAAGTCCAACTCCTCAATGGGTGTGGTGTCGCGCTCGATTCGGTTTTCGGTGCCGCAATGGCCGCACCGGATCACATCGGTTCCCGGCGCGTAGGTCAGGCCCGCTCCGCATTGGTGGCAGGGAAAGCGGGTCTCGACCGATGCGTGGGGCGTCGACACTTTGGACCAGGGGCCGGTACTTGCCACGTTGGCGCCTCAGCTCGGTGGCAGCGGTGGCGGTACGCTGGTGAACAGCCCCGTCAAGTCCTCGACGTCTCCGGCCCTGATCCAGTTCGCCATGCCTTGGCTCCATACCAGCGTATCGCGGGTCAGCGTTCCCGATGCCGCGTGGCCGCGCAGGGTATTCATGTCGAACGGGCCCGCCTGCTTTCCGTCGATGGCGACGAAATAGGTTTGACCTCCGGGTAGCGGTGGCGGCGTCGCCGGTGCCGTGGAAGAAGCGGCCGCGCCGGCACCCATCGCCTCGGTCATTTGTTTCGCCATGCCGATGCCCATGCCCATGCCGACACCGGCCGCGGCGGTGCCGCTGGGATTGGCGGCCGCGGCGGCCATGGCTTCCGCCGCCTGGAACTGGGAATACTGGCGCAGATCGCCGATCACGCCCATGCTGGTCCGCTTGTCGAGCGCTGCTTCCACGGCCGGTGGCAGGGAAATGTTCTCGATCAGCAATCGGGTCAATTCGAGGCCGTACTGGGCGAAGGCCGATGTCATGGCGTTGGTGAGAAAGGTCCCCAGGTCATCATAGTTGGCGGCCAGATCGAGGACCGGAATGGACGCTTCGCCGATGACCCGCGCGAAATCCGATGCGATGAGATTGCGGAGCTGATCGGATACCTCATCGACCGTGAAATAGCCGTCGGTGCCGACGATCTCCTTCAGGAACACCACCGGGTCCTTAATGCGGATGACATAGGTTCCGAATGCGCGCAGCCGCACCGGGCCGAATTCCTTGTCGCGCAAGGTAATCGGGTGCTTGGTGCCCCATTTCAGATCGGTGAAGCGCCGTGTATTGACGAAATACACCTCGGCCTTGAACGGGCTCTGGAAGCCGTGCGGCCATGATTCGAGCGTCGTGAAGATAGGCATGTTCTGGGTTCCCAGAGTGTACATGCCGGGTTCGAACACGTCGGCGATCCGTCCCTGACTGACAAACACGGCCACTTGCGATTCGCGGACCGTGAGTTGGGCCCCGTATTTGATTTCGTTGCCATGACGCTCGAAGCGATAGACCAGCGTGTCGTTGGAATCATCGGTCCATTCGATGACGTCGATGAATTCGCCGAGCAGCTTGTTCCAAATCATCGTACCGGCTTTCCAATACAGATTTAAAGATTGGCCGTTCCGGGCTGCACGCGTGACCGCGCCGCCGACAGGACGTTCTTCAGCTCCGTTTCACAGGCAACCAGCTCCTTCTCGGCCTCGGCGCGATTGCGCTTGCCCTCGTCGGCGATCTGCAGACTCTCTTCGATCGTCGCCACCAACAATCCATTGGCTTTCTTGACCGCCTCGATGTCGAAGATGCCGCGTTCGATCTGCTGCCGCACCTCGGCGTTGGCTTCCTTCAGATTCTCGGCATTGGACATGAGCAACTCGTTGGTGAGGTCGGTCGCCTCCTTGAGCGATTCGCCGGCCTCCCTTGAACGATGGATGGTGACCGCCTGCGCCAGTTGATTGCGCCACAGCGGAATGGTGTTGGCCATCACCGAATTGATCTTGTTGACCAACGCCTTGTCATTCTCCTGCACCAGGCGGATGCTGGGAAGGCTTTGCATGGTCACCTGCCGGGTGAGCTTGAGGTCGTGGACGCGGCGCTCCAAGTCGTCGCGCGAGGCGCGCAAGTCCCGCAATTCCTGCGCCTTCAACATCTCGCTGCTGGCTTCCGCCTCTTTTTGCAGCTTCGGCAGGATGTCCTCATCCAGTTCACGCAGCTTTTCATCGCCGGCGGCGATGTAGTCGGCGAGGGTGTGGAAGTAGTCGAGGTTGGCGTCGTACAGCCGATCCAAGGAAACGATGTCGGTGAGCAGCTTGGTCTTGTGGCCGTCCAGCTTGTTGCTGATGGAATCGATCTGCTTGCGAACATCCTCGTAGCGCTGCAGGAATTGGACGACGGGATTGGCGGCGCCGAACAGCTTACCGAAAAAGCCGGGTTCTTCCAGGTCGTCGACACCGAAGCCGCGCATGGTCGCGACCATTTCGTTCAGAGCGCCGCCGGCTGGTCCCACGTCCTTGTTGCGTACGCCTTCGAGCATCTGGTCTGAAATCGTCGTCAGTTGCTCTTGCGCTTTACTGCCGAAGAAAATGATGGAATTGGAATCGGCGATGTCGATCTCGTTCATCAAGTCTTGAATACGGGACTGCCGATCGGGGGTCGCTTCGGTATAGGGCACCAAAGCGCCCTTGATGGTCTGCTGCACAATGGCCGCCGCGTCGGTCGCGGTGATCACCTGAACGTCTGTTTCCGTTGCCATGACTAGCCTCCCTTATTGAGATCCATATGATTTTTACGCTAGATGACGCCTTCGCGTTTGAGACGGGTCGACAGCACCTCGATCTGCACATCCAGATCGAACACGTCGTTCTGGATCAGTTTTTCGTGCTGCTCCTTACAAACCTGCTCCATGTCCATCAACATGGCGCGGTAGTTCTGTTCCAGTTCGAATGTCTGGGCCTTGGGGTGGGCCTCGATGAACTTGTTGGTCACGCCCAAAACCCCGTCCAGATAGACATTGAGGAACTTTCGGGCGCGGCGAAGATCGCGGGGATCCCGTTCGATTTCCTTAAGGATCGCGTCCGATTGGGCGACGATCGCGTCCAGGCGCTCCTGGAATTCCCGCGACTTGATGCTGCCGCGGGCGGTGTTGATGCCGTCGAGCTTGCCGTAGGCTTCACCGAGGGCGGCACTGAGTTCATCGGCGTCGACGCCGTGATCGCCTGCCGCCATCTTTCGCTTCTTCGGGTCCCAACCGTAATACATCACCACGCCGGCCGCGGCGCCGACGGCGAACGCGGCGGCGATCAAGAGGTTGTGGCCAACCGCGAAGTGTGCGGCGGCGCCGGTGGCCAAGCCGATGATGACGGCGGCGATGGTTTTCAGTGGCGGCGGCGGCGACAGGGCCATCGGCCGCTCCAGGTACCGCACCTCCTTGACCAGTCCCTGCCGGGCGAGAAGCGCGCCAAGCAGGAACAGCGCGTAGGGACCGCCATTGAAGAGGAGGGCTCCCAAATCGCCGCTCCATAAACCGGAAGCGGCCTTGAACAGCAGCGGCAAGGGCAGCAGGAACAGCAACACGCCCTTGAGACCGGCGCGGGCAGGGGGCTTTCCACGCATCACCGAAGACATGTCAGGATTTCCTCGTTTCAGACGATGGTAGACCCGGGCGGTTTTCGCCCGGCTCCAAGAGAAATCCCTGACAGCTGGCGACACCCACGGTTGCGACCAGCAAGATCCAGCCGATGATTTTCGTCAAGCTCGGTTTTTTCGGCTTGTCGGCCACGGCCACCTGACCCGCCATGCTCAGTTGCGTCAGGACGCGGACGGAATGCGCAGAACCTGCCCCGGATATATCTTGTCCGGGTGACTCAACATGGGTTTGTTGGCCTCGAATATGGCCATGTATTTGTTGGCGTTGCCATAATGGGCCTTGGAGATCGCCGAGAGGGTATCACCGGATTTGACGGTATAGAACGTGGCTTCCTCGCTGGCGGCGGCGGTTTCGATCTGCTCTTCGACGCTGGCGATGCCGGTGACGTTGCCGAGCGCCAAAACGACCTTTTCCTTGACCTCCTGGCTCACCGCCTTGCCGGATACCTTGACGGTATCCCCGTCAACCGCGACATCAAGCCCCTCGATATCGAGTCCGTGCTTGCTCACTTCCTTCTTGAGGGCGTCGGCATCCGGTGCCTTGTCGCCGCCGCCCAATCCCAATTTTTCGCCCGCTGATTTGATAAATGAAAACAGTCCCATGTCCCTGTCCCTTTAATCTTTCCAACATTCATATGACAAACCCGTGACGGGAGATTGAGTAATTTCAACGTCTCGTCTTGCGTGTACTATCATGGTCTACGGAGAAAATTTCAACCATTTCGCATTTTGTTCATGGAGTTCCGACCCACGCCCGATGTTGGATCAAGAGAGTTCGCTTATCGGGTGAGCAGGGCCTTCGTGGCGGCGGCCACATCTTGGTGGCGCATCAAGGCCTCGTCGACGAGGAAGCACGGCACACCGACAGCGGCTATGGAAAAAGGTGGAAAAAAGGTGTCATTCCTAATTTCTCAGGTGTTTGTGTGTTTTGCCTGCTTTCCGGAGCCGTCCCTCGCGCTTCCCGGCTATGGTCGGAGGGGTTCCGGTATCAAGGCCGAAGAGCGAAGCGTGCCTTGATACCGGGTTCCCGGAGGCCATAGGGAAGGATAAGCGAGGAACGGCGGAGAGCCCGGCGAAACCCGCCTGCTTTCTGGTGAGTCATGAGCGAAACTAACAAAGAATGGGGCCACTGTTCGTATTTCCTAACGAGGTACTGCGCCGCTAAAAATAGGAATGACACTTTTTTTCCAGTACTGCTGTTGAGCGTTACGTCGATTGCACACAATGGTATACCGCGCAGCCCCTCAGTCTCGCGAGCGAGTGTGTTCGCATGAACAAGCCCATGTAAAGACTGGCCTTCGGCCACCGCCAAGGGCGGCTCCGGTCTTGACATGGGCTTGCTCATGCGACCGGTGTCCACGACGAGATTGACGGAGACATGAGGCCTTATTGACCGTCCGACAACGTCACAAACCAGATGGTTGGCACTCAGTGGCTTTGCCAATCCTCAGCGAGAAATGGCGGCTGATCCACTTTAACCCCCGGAACTCAAAGAAGCGTCTCCAAAACTCCACCTTTTCCCCTCGCAATTTTGTTAGCTTCCAAATTGCACGCCGCTAACTGAGAATGATGAAAGGTATGCAACTGAATTCAGCCACCTGCCATCAATATTCGCGGAGGCTGCTTGAAGTAGTAAGAACAGGAGTAACAAGTTTCCACTAGAGGTATCCGCAAAAACCCAATTTGCGCCAGGGTTCTGCTGCCTACTTTGCGGTGAGGAAAATCCTATGGTTGTATTGTCGTAGTATAAGAAACCTCGTTTTAAAACAAAAACAGCATCAATTGCATCTGCGGCTGTTTTAACCCGGTTTTCATCTGCTGGTAATTGAGTCTGTGCAATCCTAGCTTTTTTGTTATTCAGGGTTAATCCATTTGTACACGGTTTGCATATTGGCTGGCCCATCATAAGATACTATATAGTTAAGTATTTTTGGGGGCGCACTACCTGCGACAAAGCCAGCCGTAGTGTGTGGAGTTAGCAGCTTGATTGTTCTGAACGCCTTCAACCGCATTTCTGAATTCCCCTGGTGTTAGATTGGATTTTGCCCTATTGTTGCAACTACTGATTCAATCAAAAAACCAGATACCACCGCCGCCGAAATCTAATTTTGGATATGACCGCTTGTAAAATCACAATATCAAATTGATTTCTTTGTTGTCCGGGTTGTGAATACGCATCAATGATTTCGCCTGTACCAATGGAGACATTCGAAGGGAGATGGGTTTCAAGAAATTCCCTAACAAACGCCTCTCGTGGAGTCCCTTTATGCAAGGAATGGCCTGCATTTGCTGGCACCTGGCTGATGGCAACAAGATGTCCTTCTCTTGCATCCATATGATTTCTCAACATAGCATTCTCACGGATCTGACACCAATTCCTGAATCCTGCGTATACTGTATCAATGCCATGCGAATTCGTCACTGATGAAATGAAGTTAGGGGCATAGTTTCGGAGGCGAAGCTCCGGCGACGTGCGCGTAATCGCGGTGGTCACGCTTTAGGACGAGTACCAGAGACAGTATACGAAATCCTCACTGGAAAAGGCGCAGAGGCCGATGTCCGGCGTACATGCCGAAAACGCTGTCCGCCGCACTCTCTCCCCGTGGAAACCCTTGCATCCCGTTCGCGATGGCACCTTCGTCAACGGAATGCCTCCTCTCAACACCTTGCATCCATTTCGGGCGAAGCGACGGTTGCGGTCAGGGTTCGCTTCGCCGTTTCCTTTTTTGTTTAGGGTGTTCTCGACTTCGCCCGACGCCAAGTGGATGGGTTGTATCGACTACCGCCCGAGCAGCGCCTTAGTGGCAGCGGTGACGTCTGCGTGGCGCATCAGGGCTTCGCGACGAGGAAGCAGGTCACTGCTTGACGGCGGCCATGCGTAGGAGGTCGGCGGGGCTCGATAGGCCGCTCGCTGACCACCAGCCGGTCGGGCAGCGCCATGGGCGCCAGGGCTTCGGTCGTGGCGAGGTCGACCGTAAGTGTCTTCAGGTTGCGGTTGTTGATGCCGATCAGGGCGGTTTCCAGCTTCGCAGCCCGCTCCATTTCATCGGCGTCGTGGACCTCGACGAGCACGTCCATGCCATGGTCATGGCGACGCCGCGCCAGCTCGCTTGCCTGTCCGTCTTCCAGCGCCGCCATGATCAGCGTGCCACCGTCGGCGCCGATGGCGCGCGCTCCCACAACCTGATACGGATCGATGATGAAATCCTTGCGCAGGACCGGCAGGGTCCACCGCCTGCCGCGCCGCAACTAAATATTTGTCGTCGCCCTGGAAATAGGGGCCGTCGGTGAGTACCGAAGGCAACTGGCGCCGCCGTCGGCATAGGCGCACGCCAGCGCCTCGGGTCAATCTGACGGATCAATCCCTTGGACGGCGACGCCCGCGCCGATTTGGCGATCAGGCCATAGCGCTCATTGGCGAAGGCGTCGGCAAGATGGGCGGCAAGAAATGACGCGGCGGTGAGGCGATATGCGCGGCCGCTTCCACATCGGCGAGGGGATGCTCGATCTTGCATTGCGTCACGTGCTCCCGCTTATGGGCGCAGATACGCGTGAGAACGTCGCTCATGATTGGGGCGGCGATTCAGGCGGCGGGGTGTTGGTGATCTCGACCAGTTTGGCGAGCGTGGCCGCGGCGGCGCCCGAATCGATGGCGGCGGCGGCGGCGGCCGCGCCTTCGCGGAGTGTCGCGGCTTTCTCGGCGACGATGAGCGCCCCGGCGGCATTGTAGAGGACGACATCGCGAAAGGCGCCGTGCTCGCCCGCCAGCAACGATCGCATCGCCACCGCATTGGTCTCGGCGTCGCCCCCCTTGAGGTTTTCCGGCTTGGCCAGCGGCAGTCCGGCGTCCGCGGGCGAAACCTCGAAGCATCGGACCCGGCCGTCCTTCAGTTCGGCGACGAACGATGGTCCCGTCGTCGTCAGTTCGTCGAGACCGTCGGAGCCATGCACGACCCAGGCGCGCCGGCTGCCGAGCCTGCCGAGAACCCGCGCCATCGGCTCGATCCACTGCCGGGAGAAGGCGCCGGTAAACTGAGCCTTGACATCGGCCGGGTTGGACAGGGGGCCCAACAGGTTGAAGATGGTTCGGGTGCCCAGTTCCACCCTGGGGCCGGCCACATGGCGCATGGCGCTGTGGTGCCGCGGCGCCATCAGAAAGCCGATGCCGGCCTCGCGAATGGCGCGCTCAACCAGCGGCATGGGCGCGTCGATATTGACGCCAAGGGCCATGAGGATGTCGGCGGCACCACACTGGGATGAAAGCGCGCGGTTGCCGTGTTTGGCGACCGGTACGCCGCAGGCGGCGACGACGATGGCGGCGGCGGTCGAGATGTTGTATGTACCGGATGCATCCCCGCCGGTTCCGACGATATCGATGGCGTTGTCGGGTGCTTTGACCTTCAACGCCTTGTCGCGCATCACGCGGACGGCGCCGGCGATCTCCTCCACCGTTTCTCCCCGCACGCGCAAGGCCATGAGGAACGCGCCGATCTGGGCCGGCGTTGCTTCGCCGGACATGATGATCCCAAAGGCGGTCTCGGCCTCCCTTTCGTCGAGCGGAGCGCCGCCGGCCAGTTTCGCCAACAAAGCTTTCATGTCGTTCAGATTGTCAGTCACCGAGTTTCCCTATCCGCGAGGTTCTTGAAGTTGCGTAACAGCGTGTGGCCGTGTTCGGTAGCGATGCTTTCCGGGTGAAACTGAACGCCATAGATCGGCAGTGTGTTGTGGGCGAGTCCCTGGATGACGCCGTCATCGCTCTCGGCGGTGATGTGCAGGCAATCGGGAAGGCTGTCTCGGGCAACCATCAGACTATGATAGCGATTGCCCGTGAACGGGCTCGGCAGGCCGGCGAACACATCGGTGCCCTGGTGGCTGATGGCGCTGACCTTGCCGTGCATGGGGTGCGGCGCCCGCACCACGTCGCCGCCGAAGGCCTGGCCGATGCTCTGATGGCCGAGGCACACACCCAGTATCGGCACGCGGCCGGCGGCCTTCGCGATCAAGTCAAGACAAATCCCGGCGCGGTCCGGATCACACGGGCCAGGCGAGATGACGATCGCCTCCGGCGCCAAGTCCAGCGCCTCATCCGCGGTCACCGCGTCATTGCGCTTCACCACCACGTCCACACCGACCTCACCAAGAAAATGGTAAAGATTGAAGGTGAAGGAGTCGTAGTTGTCGATGAGAAGAAACATTTTATTTCAATTCAGTACTATTGTTTTCTCATGTAAAATATGAAGAATGAATGCGGTTCGACACGGCGCCATGGCGATACCTAGACGTATGCCGCCCCGCCTGCACCGGTTCGCAATGACGAGTGTGGGTAAGGCGCCACACTCCCATCCGTCATCGCGAGGCGCGTCAGCGCCGTGGCGATCCATGAGCGGCCGCCGTCCGTCACCGCCGGTATTCCCGGATTGCCGCGCCGGTTGCGCGGTTCTTGAAGGATGATTGACGATTGGTGGCATAGTGGCGGTTGCGGCTCAGGGGATTGTCATCAAGAGGTCAATCTGCCGGCCCATTGGACCGACGTCAAGAACCCGCCACGCATGAGGTTCTGCGATGGGATGGTGCGGACAGATTCGCGATTTTTTCGCTGTAGCGGAACCTCTCGTCCATCGCAAGGCGCGCGGTCGGGTTCCGAAATTGTCCCGGTTTCCGCCGAAAAGATGGGTCGATTTGAGGCAAGGGCTGGAAGCGTTGACGGTGGCAATAACCTCCGATATGGGAAGTTATGCTCATTTCGACGCAAGATATTGGGTTTTCGAGGCAACTTCGGTCGTCGCCGAGGGTCGGCTGGTGGCGATCCCATCGGTTCGCGATCCAGGGTCTCGGCCTGGTCGCCCTTGTCGGCGGGTTTGCTCTCGGTGTTGTGCTGCAAGGCACAAGCGTCGCCTCCACGCCGCCGGAGCCGGCATTGAGCGGTGCGCTGGAACAGTCCGATGTTGAGGACTTCGAGACATCGGCCGCGACGCCGTCACCGTCTCTCCCCGAGTCCTCCACGGCCCATGACGCACACATAGTCCATGCCGCCTTCCACGCCTACGAGGAAACCCTGCCCGAGGAAATCTACGAGCCGGCGGAATCTCGCGGGCAACATTCGGAAGTCCTGCCGGATCTCCCTCTGACTTCATTGGAGCAAGTCGCGCGTTTGCCCGAGGCATCGAGCATGGCGCACCCCGCCGAGCGGCATTCGCTTCCCACCTGGCGTCGCTACGCCGCCGCCGCGCCGGTCATCGACGGCCGTCCCATGGTGGCGATCGTCATCGACGATTTGGGCCTGGATCGCCGGCGCACGCGGCGAACCATCGATCTCCCCGGGCCGCTCACCTTGTCGTTTTTGACGTACGCCGGGGAATTGCCGAAGCAAACGGCGTCGGCGCGGAACAAGGGGCATGAGCTGCTGGTCCATGTGGGCATGGAGCCGGTGAACAAGGCCACCAATGCCGGTCCCAACGTTCTGCACGCGCGCCTCTCCATGGATGAAATTCGGCGCCGGTTGACGTGGGGACTCGAGCGGTTCGGCGGCTATGTCGGTATCAACAATCACATGGGCAGCGGGTTTACCACCGACGTGGACGGCATGGCCGCGGTGATGGGCGAACTCGATCGCCGTGGACTCCTATTTCTCGACTCTCGAACCACGGCCAAATCCGTTGGGCGCGCGGAAGCCGTTCGAAAAGGCGTTCCGTTCGCCGAGCGCAACGTGTTTCTGGACCCCGTCGGAACGGATTTGACGGTGGAGCATCAACTGGCGGAGCTGGAACGCATCGCCATTCGCTACGGGCGCGCCATCGCCATTGGCCACCCCCACGATGGTACCTTGAATGCTCTTGAGAGATGGATCGGCGGGCTTGAAGCCCGGGGCTTCGCATTGGTTCCGTTGTCGACGATCGTATCGTCCCGCATGGGCATCCAACCGACCACAGTACAAGCGCAAAAGCTGTAAGCTCCCTCTACTAGTAGAAACGGCGACGTAAACCGTATAGCCAACCGCCTTGCGGCATGGTTGGGCGGCTTCTATCATGCCGCCCCCAATCGCCCGAACCCTGAATCCGTAATTTTGCACAGGTCGACACCGCCATGATGGAAGGCATTCGCAAGTTCGCCTCGACACCTTTCGGCAAGGCGGTCTTTATTCTCGTGCTTCTGACCTTCGGTGCCGGCTTCTGGTATGTGGGCAATCCGCTGACCGGGGGTAGTGAGTGGGCCTTGAAGGTCGGCGATGTGGAAGTTTCGGCGGAAGCCATCGCCGAGGACTATCGGCGTCAGCTCCAACGCATGCGCCAGCTTTCCGGTGACAGATTCAATGCCGAGCAGGCGCGGGCGATGGGCCTGCCGCAGGCGGTGATGGGTCAACTCGTCAATCGCACCCTGCTCGATCTCGGCGCTAGGGACCTGAACCTCACCGTCAGCGACGCCACCGTCGGCGATCTCATAAAAAGTAATCCGAATTTCCAAAATCCACCGGGGCGGTTCGACCGCGAGATTTACAGTTTGGCGCTGCGAAATTCGGGCTTTCACGAGCGCCAATATGAAGAGCGTGTTCGCTCGGACTTAACGCGCGAGCAGTACATCGCCAGCTTGCAGGCCGGGGTGACGGCGCCAAAGACCATGACGGAAGCCGTCTATCGTTTCCGCAACGAAACGCGGGTCGCCGAAGTGGTTCGTATCGATGCGGCGGCGATGA
>JAHCKI010000059.1 GCA_026125865.1 Rhodospirillales bacterium | reverse complement strand
TGGTTTTTACGTCTCGGAACGCTTGGTGTTTAGCGTCCTGGTGGGCGGCGGCCTCTTCCTGCTAAGCGGGCTCTTCAAGGACGCGGTGGGGCTGGCCGCCCGAACCGGCTTTGCCCGCCAGCGCCTGGGCATCACCCGCGAAATGTCGCAAACCGCGACGTTCTGGATCACGGCGGCCATCTACTTGATCCTCAGCATCATCGGTGCCCTGCTCTTGGCGCCCATATGGGGCGTAAGCTGGAAGGAGCAAAATCGCTGGCTCCTGGAGACCTTGCAGGGCTTCAAGATCGGGGATGTGACGATCTCCCCCATCGCCATCACCCTTTCCATTTTCACGCTGCTGACCATGCTCGCGATCACGCGCATCGTGCAGCGTCGTCTCCTCGAATACGTTCTGCCGCGAACGCGGATGACCCTCAGCGCGCAATACACGGTGGCGTCCGTCATCAGCTATATCGGGTTCGCCATCGCCTTTGGCTTGGCTATTGCCGTGCTCGGCATCGACCTCACCAATCTCGCGATCGTCCTCGGCGCTCTCTCCGTGGGCATTGGTTTCGGTCTCCAAAACGTGGTCAACAACTTCATTTCGGGCCTGATCCTGCTCGTTGAACGACCGGTCAAGGTCGGTGACTGGGTGATCGTCGCGGGCCTCGAAGGACTGGTCAAACGTATCAACATCCGCTCGACGGAGATCGAAACCTGGCAGCGCGCATCGGTCATCGTGCCCAATGCGGAAATCCTGTCCAACCCGGTCACGAACCTGACGTTCCGGGACAACTACGGCCGCATCGAGGTCGCCGTGGGCGTGGCCTACGGTTCCGATACCGATCAAGTCCGCACCCTTCTGCTCGAATGCGCGAGGGCGCACGATCGTATCGCCCGATACCCGGCCCCCGTTGTCGTGTTCAGCGAATTCGGCGATTCCAGTCTCAATTTCGAGCTTCGGTGCTTTACCGACAACGTCATGAACCGGCTTTCCATTGCCAGCGATCTGCGATTCATCATCGACCGCCGCTTCCGCGAGGAAGGCATCGACATCCCGTTCCCGCAGCGGGTTGTCCACTTGGCTCCCACCAACAACGCAACCGAACACTCTTCACCTCCATTCGCCGAGAATGCTCCGAGCGCTGTTGAGACGCCGATCGTCCCCGCCGACACTGACCAGCCCCAACGAGCTTCCTTGGACGAATCTCCGAAAACGCTTCGCCCCATCGTTTGACGACTAAACTCGCCGTGCGTGATGGGGTAAGCTCTCCCATCAACGATACCTTTCGAACGGAGGAGATGGCGACATGGCCGGGAAGAAGATCCTGATGCTTGTGGGCGATTTCGGTGAAGACTACGAGATCATGGTGCCGTTTCAGGCGTTGCAGATGGTCGGTCACACGGTTGACGCCGTTTGCCCCGACAAGAAGGCCGGAGACACGATCCGAACCGCAATTCACGACTTCGAGGGCGACCAGACCTATTCCGAGAAGCCCGGCCACAACTTCGCGCTCAATGCGACGTTCGCCGACGTGGATGAGACGGTCTACGACGCGCTGGTGATCCCGGGCGGTCGGGCGCCCGAATACATCCGCCTCAACGACCGCGTGCTGGACATCGTCCGCCACTTCGCCGGTGCCGGCAAACCCATCGCCGCCATCTGCCACGGCGCGCAACTGCTGGCGGCGGCCGGTGTCGTCGCCGGCAAGCGGGTTTCGGCCTATCCCGCCTGCGCCCCCGACGTCAAGCTGGCCGGCGGCGAGTACGCCGACATCGCCATCGACGGGGCCGCGACGGACGGTGTCCTGGTGACCGCGCCGGCGTGGCCGGCGCATCCGCAATGGCTCGCTCAGTTCCTGACGGTGCTCGGTACCCAAATCACGCATTCCGGTTAAAGGGCCACTTGAACGGGCACCCCAAAAAAGATGCCCCGATCCGTCTCCGTTTCCCAGGCGCTGAACCTGCTGAAGCCCGGGATGATCGTGTACGCCCCGGGCTTAGCCGGCGAATCCGGCCTCGTTGTCGAAGCGCTCAAGAAGACGCCGGAAGCCGCCGCCGGCGTTCGCTTCATCGGCGTCTGGCTGCCCGGCTACAACCGCATGGACTATGCCGGGCTGCACCCCGACGCGCGGTCGACGGCCTTCTTCGTCGGCCCGGAGTTGCGTCCGTCGTTCGCCGCCGGGCGCGTCGACTATATGCCAATGTCCTACTATGCGGCCTTCGGCTATTTGCGGGACCGGGAGACGATCGACCTCGCCTTCCTGCACGTCTCGCCGCCCGGCGATGACGGCCGCGTCAGTCTCGGCGTCGCCAACGACTTCACCCCCGCCATCCTCCACAAGGCCGCCGTCACCGTCGCCCACGTCAACCCGGCCATGCCGCGAACGAACGGAACGACCATCCCCTTCGACGATCTGGACGTCGTGATCGAGGCGCCCTTTCCCCTGGCCGGCGCCGACACCGCCATCGATCCCGCCTTCGCGGCCATCGGCGGCCACCTGGCGTCGCTCGTTCCGGACGGCGCCACCCTGGAAGTGGGCGTCGGCCGGGTGCAAGGCGTTCTTTCGGCGTTCACGGACAAACGTGACCTTCGTTTTCACACGGGCGCCATCACCGATCCCGTTGAGCGATTGGCCGCGGCCGGCGCCATTTCCAATCGTGAAGGCGCAGTCACCACAGGCGTCGCCTGGGGCTCGGAGGCGCTTTACGCCTTCGTGCGCGACGATCCCCGCGTGCGCTTCGCGCCGGTGGGATGGACTCACGACATCGCCACCCTGCGCGCCATCGACACCTTCGTCGCCATCAACGCGGTGATCGAGGTCGACCTGCTCGGTCAGGCCAACGCCGAGATGATCGACGGACGCCAGATCTCCAGCGCCGGCGGCATCACCGACTTCATGCGCGGCGCGCGGCTGTCGCCGGGCGGCTTCGCCGTCATCGCCCTGCCGGCCGCGGCCAAGGGCGGGACGGTGTCGCGCATCGTGCCGCGGCTGGAACCGGGAACGGCCGTGAGCGTCGCCCGCGCCGACATGGAACTGGTGATCACCGAACACGGCGTCGCCGACCTTCGCGGCCGGTCGCTCGACGCCCGCGCCGAAGCCCTGATCGCCGTCGCCGCCCCCCAGTTCCGCACCGAGTTGCGCGCGGCATGGCGCCACCGCCGCGCCGCCATGTAACCCTTCGCGAGCGCCACGACCTTCAGCCGACGCGATATTTCCTCGTGGAAACAAGCAACCGTATTTGTGGCAATCTCGACGCAATTCGCATCGTTATTACACGTTTTTTGCACGGTTTTGACCAGCCATTTGGGTAACAGGGGCAAAATCAGGGGTGGGTTTGTTGTTTGGCGGATGAGGTGGCACCTGAGTCTGAATTGTCACAGGGCGGCGCAGCTGCTGATTGCCAAGCGCGATGCCTGCCGGCAACGGGGTGCGCAGCTGAAGAAGCGACGTCTCGGTGCGAAACGAGTCGTCCGCGACGCCGCCGACAACCTGGCCGCGTGGGAGGCGTTGAAGGCCGTCTCCTGGTCATAGCCGGTTCATGACCAATCTGGTGATGCTGTCGGGCGGCGTCGACCCGACAGCCTGTCTCGTCTGGGCGCTCACCGAGACCGACGAGCCGGTCCACGTCCACCATATGCATCTGATCAACTGGGAGGGCCGCTACGAGGTCGAGGCGAACGCCTGCAATCGGATCGCCGCGTACCGCCGGGAAAACTACCGGAACTTCGAGGTCTCAGAGCTCACCCTCGACTTCTCGCGCATGCAGGGGATCCCGTGGGACATGCTGTGCGTCTGCTTCGCCGCCGGTCAGATCGTCTAAAAGCGCCCCGACATCGTTCGTTTGCTCATCGGCGTCTGGCGAGAGGAAGGGCAATGGTGGCAGCGTTGGCATCACATCGCCCGCATAATCGAGGGCGCCACGTGGCCGGGCAAGCCGTCCGAGCTGTTGTTGCCGTTTCTCGACACGACCAAGGCCGAGGAGGTCGCGAATCTGCCGCCGGCGTTGGGATCGATGGTGTGGTCGTGCCGGCGGCCGGTTCGAGCGGATCACGGGGTTGCGCCCTGCGGCCGCTGCAAAGCGTGCGGCGATGTTAGCCAAGGGTTGTGGGATGGATCGCCAAGCCCCCTCCATTGCGCCTTTTCGCAAATGCACTTCTCGATCGCAGCCTCGATGATGTCGATCAAGCCGTCATCGTCGCCAACGGCGCCTAAATAGGCCAAATGCGGTTGGCTGCGGGTGGCGACGGCCTTTTCGATGTCGAGCGTGGCATGGCGGCTGCCGCCCGAAAATAAGCCGACAACGACAATGGGGCTGCGCTCGCGCGCGAGGACGTCCGTGAGATGCGGTGCCTGTTCAAGGAACACCGCCTCGACTTGGCGAAACAGGCCCTTGGCGCGCAAGCGGCCAACCTGCAGGTTGGCGCCCTGCTCCGATGCCGGATTTTGCCTTGATCCGTGGGCGCACAGGAGCACGCACAGGTTCGCGGGGGCGGTCGACCAGTTGGCGGCGGCGGCAAGGGCCTTGTCAGCGGCCAGGTCGGCGATGGCGGGCGACAGCCCGATGGGCTCGCAAACGACCGTCCGAACATCGACACCGGCATCCTTCGGGAGGGCGTCGGTCGCCTCGCGAAGCGCCTGGGGCAGCACGTTCCTCACCGTCAGACCGTCGCACATGAACATGGGGACAATGAATACGGGTTCGCCGCGGAGTCCGGAAAGTCCGCGTCGCAATGAGCCTTCACCGAACAACGCGGCGGCGTGAACCTGGCGAAGGGGATTTCGTTGTTGCAGGGCGTCGGCGTGCCGCTCGATGACGCGGAAGGCAGCCGGGCAGCGCTCCGAACCATGGCCGACGAGCAGGACTCGCGCTTGCGGGCGAGACGTTCCCTGGGCAGCGCCGTCTTGCGGTCGCGAACTAGTGGCTGGTTCCGGCGCTAAAGGTGATCTTGTTATGGACATTGTATTTTCCGACCGGCTTTCGCATCGGAATGCGTTTCACCTCCTCCAATGTCGCCGCATCGTAGACGACGATAGCGCCGTCATCGTCCCAAACGCTCAGCAGCGCGAAGCGGCCATCCTTGGTGAACTCCACGTGGGCCGCCGTCTTGCCCGGCGCCGGCCGCAGCGTCCTAACGATCTCCAGGGTTCGTTTGTCGATGACATGGACGGCGTCCCGGTGCTCGCCGAAGAACACGTCGACCCAGGCATAGGGGGTGTTTTCGTGGCTCCGCATGAAAAACCCGGGCCCGAGGGTATCGATCCGCTTGATGGTGTTCCACGACGTCATGTCGATAACGCTGACCGTCGGTTGTTTCAGGTGAGGCGTGGCCAGAACCGAACGCCCCTCATAGTCGAAGATGATGCCGGAACCGAGGTGCGGCAAGCCGTCCAGGGCGAGGTCGGCAACTTTCCGGCCAACATTGAGGTTGATCACCTGGCCGTTCTTGGCGTTGCGGGCGGCGCCGATGAGATTGCGATAGGCGAGATCGAAGAAGAAGTCATCGAGGTAGTCGTCGAGCTTGATGCGACGAACGGGAAACGGACCGAAGTCGAACGTACCCTCGATCATGCCGGGCCGGTGACTGTGGACGAATCCTGTGGGAACCGGCTTGGGGTTGTCCTGGTACTTAATCTCCCAGATCTCCGGGATATCCTTGAGCGCCACGACAAAGCTTTGTCGAGGCGGGGCCGTGTAGACGGCGCTGACCCGCGAGGTTTGGTCCTTGTCGCCTACCACGGAGATCACCTTGATCGGCGCGAGTTCCCTGGCGTCCAGAATGACCAGGGTGTGGGGCAACATGTTGCCGGCCATGACCCAGCGGCCATCGGAGGAAACGGCAATGTTGCGGATATTGACGCCGACCCTGATCTCGGCCACCGGCTTCAGACTGAAAAGATCGTGTTGTTCCAACCAGCCGTCGCGCGATGCGAGATAAACAAAGCGCCCGTCAGGGGAATACTTGGCGCCGCCGTGTAGGGCGAAATGGGTGGGGAAGCGCCACAGCGGTTCGAACCTGTCACCGTCGAGGATGGTCACATGGTGGTCCCCGGCTTCCACAACCGTAAACAGATTGAGCGGATCGGCATCGTGGACCGGGACGTCCGGCAGTGATGCGAGGGGATTGTGAACGATGTGGGTGGCCTGAATTTCCGGCATCGCCCACTGGGGCACCGACGGCAGCGGTGTGTAGATCAGGTCCACGACAGCAGCGATCTCGGCGTCCGACAACGTTGCTCCAAAAGCCGGCATCTGTGTGGCCGGACGTCCGTTGGTCACGACGTCGATCGCGGCAGGTTTTCGCAATCGACCGAGGTTCTCGGGTAACAGGGCCGGGCCCATCCTCCCGAGACGGTCTCCGCCATGGCATTCGGCGCAGTGCTCGGTAAATGCGCGTACGGCATTGGGCGTCTCTTCGGCACGGAGCGAAGTCGCGCCAAGAGTTGTCGCCAACACGAAAATTAGAATTAATCTAGTGAGCTGCGGTGCCATGGTTGCACCCTCTATACGGCATCATTTCCACGCGCGGAGTGTCGCTGGACACGCCGATTTCTTCATCGGTCAAGTAGCATCCGGGATCTTCTTGCCAAGGGTCACCGGTTAGCTGCAGTGCGCGAATGCGTGTGTTGCCGCCGCAGATGTCCTGATGGACGCATGCGCCGCAACGACCCTTGAGCGCCCGTGGAGCTCGCTTGAGGCCGGCCATGACCGGATCCGATGTGTCCTGCCAAATCTCCGAGAACGGGCGTTCGCGCACATTGCCGAGCCGATAGTGCCACCAGAATGTATCGGGATGCACGTCACCCATGTTGTCGATGTTGGCAACATTGACTCCGGACGAATTGCCCCCCCACTGCGCGAGTTTGCTTCGAAGATGGTCGGAACGATGCGGAAAACGAGCCTGCACCCAGTGCAACAGGTAGACGCCGTCCGCGTCATTGTTACCGGTGACGAACATCTTGTCTTGACCTGTTTCGAGACTGCGCCAGCACGTCTCGAACAGGAGGTCCATGGCGCGCCGGGTGGTCGCGAAGACGGCATCGTCACCGCGATTCTTGTTGCCGCGACCGGCATAGTTGAGGTGCGAAAGGTAGAACTTGCCGACACCGTCGTTTTCGATGAGCGACAGCAGCGATGGCAGTTGATGGGCGTTGTCCATGGTCAAGGTGAACCGCACCCCCACCTTCAATCCGTGATCGCGGCAAAGGCGCACGGCCCGCATGGATTTTTCGAAGGCGCCGTCGGCGCCGCGAAAGGCATCGTGGGTTGCGCCGATGCCATCGAGACTGATGCCCACATAGTCGTAGCCGATGGCGGCAATTGTATCGATGTTGCGCTCGTCGATCAGCGTGCCGTTGGAAGAAAGACCGACGAAGAAACCCATGTCCTTGGCGCGCCGGGAGATGTCGAAGATGTCGGGGCGCAACAGGGGCTCGCCGCCGGAAAGGATAAGGACAGGGACCCGGAACGTCTTCAGGTCATCCATTACCCGAAAGAGTTCGGATGTGGTCAGTTCGCCGGCAAAATCCACATCGCCGGAGATGGAGTAGCAATGCTTGCAGCGCAGATTGCAACGCCGGATCAGATTCCAAATGACCACCGGTCCGGGCGGATTGCGCTTCGGCCCGATCGGGGTCGGGGTCTGAACCTCCTTCATGAAATCCGTCAACCGAAACATGGTAAACCGTTCGTTTTATTTCTTCAGTTCGAATTGCTCAGTTCTCTTGGTCAGTCCACGAGGCGCAGGCCGGTCTTTTTCAGGATTCTGGTCGAGTACAGGATATCGTGCCCGTCCTCCCGATCACCCAGGAGCGCTGCTATCTTCTTTACCTTGGCTTCCACTTCCTCCCGGCTGCGCCCGTGCACCATGGCAAACAGGTTGTAGGGCCAGATCGGCAGTTGCCGAGGCCGGTGGTAGCAGTGGGATACGAAATCCAGTTGCCCCATGGCCGCGCCGGTTTCGGCGACGGCGGCATCGTCCACATCCCAAACCGACATGCCGTTGGCCGTGTATCCCAGTCGATAATGGTTCGGCACGGCGCCAATGCGGCGGATGATCCCCTTGGCCAGCAAGCGCCGCATCCGGTCCATGATCTGTTCCGGCGTGACGCCAAGGGTCTCGGCAAGCGCATGATAGGGGCGTGGAACCAGTGGCAAGCCGCTTTGCGTCGCTTTGACGATGCGGCGATCCAGGTCGTCGATGGCGGGTGAGGGTGCTATTCGGTTCATACGGCGAGGTTCAACCCGATATAGAACTCATTGATCTTCGGCATATTGTAAACCGTAAGACTGGTTTCGGCTTCGATGTCCTCAATAACCTGACGGATGCGCTCGGGTGTTTCCGTCGCGATGACGAACCACATGTTGAGAGCGTGATCGCGTGCGTAGTTGTGGGCGATCTCGGGATGAGCGTTGACCAAATCGGCGACCGCTTCGAAGCGCTCACCAGGCACACTCAAGGCCGCGAGCGTGACGGCACCCCCCAACTGTTCTGCATCGTACAAGGGACCGAACCGGCTCAGCACGCCGTCGGCGCACAGGCGCTTCAAGCGCTCGATCAGCTCGCCTTGCGTCAACCCCAGATCCCGCGCGGCATCTTCGTAAGGACATTCGCTGATGGGAAAGCCCCCTTGCAGGGCGTTGACGATGCGGCGATCGACGGTATCCATCACGCCGCCTCCGGAGCCGTGCGGATTCCGTATTGCGCGCCGCATTGCTTGAAGCGGCGGCGGCTGAACAGAACCGCGTGATCGTAGTCGTCAAGGCCGGTTTCGGCATTGAGGCGGGCGATCTGCTCGCGGACCGTGATGCGGTCCCGACCATGGATCATGCAAAAAAGATTGTAGGGCCAACGCGGCAGCCGTCGTGGCCGCCGGTAGCATAGGGTTACGAAAGGATAGGTTCCAGCCCGCTGGCCGATCGTTTGCACGAGATCATCCGGAACGTCCCAAACCACCATGGCGTTGGCCAGGTAACCCAGTTCGCGATGGCGCACCACGAGGCCGAAGCGCTTGATGACGCCGCGGTCGACGAGGGCACGGAGGCGGTCGATCACATCGGCTTCCGACAGCCCGATACGCCGACCGATCTCGGCGTAGGGATCGCGAACGAGCGGTAACCCGCCCTCGATCTCCGCCAACAACTCCCGATCCGTTTCACTCACCCACATGGCAGTCGGAACCCAAGATCGATGTGATAGGAATCGAGCATCGGCAGACCGATGACCTCCAGCCCGGTCCGCCGTTCGATATTGTGGAGCACGGTCGCCACGTCGTTTTCGGAAGGGGCGGCGACCACGAACCAAAGGTTGATGTCGTGTTCCCGCTCATAGTTGTGATTGACTTCCGGAAAGGCGCTGACGAGTGCGGCGACGTCCTCCAAGCGATCGGGGGGAACGGTCATCGCGGCAAGCGTACTGGTGCCGATCGTGCGGGGTGAGACAACGGCGCCGATGCGCGCCAACGCGCCGCGATCCTGCAGGTCCCGCAAAAGGGCCAGCACCTCGTCCTCATCCATGCCGAGAGACTCGCCAATCCGTTGAAAAGGCCGAGGCACCAGCGGGAACTCATGCTGGTACCCGTTGATCAGCTTCGTCTCGGTGGTCGCTCGATCCATGATTCACAATCCGATGCGATGGGCGCGGGCGGCCAGAAAAATACCGCTGGGCTTTTCCGCTTCGATCGAACTCAGCCGCTCCAACGTGCGCGTATCATAGATATCAACCCGGTCTTCGTCGCGCACCGAGATCCAAACCTGTTCTCCCCGTGGCGTGAACTCCAAGTGCATGACCGCCTTGCCAGGTGTGAATTCGTGGGCGATGGTCAGTTCGCGCACATCGATGACCTGAATCGTATCGTTCAGCGGGTGGGCGAAATTGACCCAGACTTGGCGTCCGTCCGGTCGTGCGACCGTGAACACGGGCTGGCCGTGAACCGGAATGCGTTTGACCTCCTCCCAGGTGCGTGCGTCGACAACCAAAACCTCGTGGCGGCCCACCGCAGGAAGGAAGAAAAGGTCGCCGGCCTTTGTCCATCCTTCCAGGTGCGGCATCTTATACACGGGCAGCTTTTCCTCACCCCGACCATAACCGTCGAGAATCCGCCGAACGTCTTGCTCGGGATGCCACAAGTCAAGAAGGGCAAGACCGTCTTCGCCGAACAGGCCGGCAATATAGTAGCGGCCGTCGTCGGCGATGAGGGCATCATAGGGAAGATCGCCGATTTCCTCGAATCGGGTGATCTGCGGATTGGACACGTCGCTGAAATCGGCGATCCAGATTTCGCCGGCGTCATAGAGACTGAAGATAAACTGCTGACCGGGCGCGTCGACCAACCCGACCACCTTCGACCATCCTTCGGTATCATTGCCGTCCCCGGCGGGGATGTCGGCGATCAGTTCCAAGGTTCCGCTATCGAACACTTTGACGCCGCCGGGCTCGTAATTGGAGACCGCGACCAGAGAGCCGTCCTGAGAGATGGCGCCGCCGATACTGTTGCCGGCCTGAACCACACGCTTGACCAGCTTCCCTTCCAGCAAATCGACTTTGTTCAAGCCACCGTCACGACCGAACACGTAGGCGAAGCGGCAGTCGCGGGAGAACACGGCCGAAGCATGGGACAAGTCGCCGAGCCCCTCCACAATAGCGAGGCGCGAACGGGTCGTCGATTCGATCACCAGAA